>JAEINL010000050.1 GCA_016342655.1 Sphaerochaeta sp.
TTTTATGGTTCCATAGGCGCCATCATCGGTAGTGGCTCCAAGGCCTTCTTCATACCTATCGAGACCACTATCCAGGAAGACCGCCTTGACAAGTGTGAAATCCCTGAGATCCTGCAGATCCCTCTCATCCCTCTTGCCCTTGTTGCCCACCCAGTTGTAGTAGCCGCTGCGCGATACCCCCGCAGATTCGCACATCCAGGCGATGTTGATGAGATTGTTGCCCTTTTCTATTATTGACTGTATGAGTATGTATTTCTCCAACGGGACAACCTCTATCCCTTCCTGTGCCCCTTGTCGATAAAATCGTTTTTTTTTAGGAATTCGTTTTCCTGCTCCAGATATGCAATTCGCTGCAGGAGGTATGCAATCTCCTCTTCGGTCGTTCTTATCTCTGCTACCTTGCTTGAGGACTCTGCTGGTCGCCCTTTCGGCAATTTATGGAGTTCTGAGTCATTGCCGGCTCTTGCCTGGTATCGTTTCATACGTTTAACGATGCCATCCCTACGCCTTTTCCCAAGGACAATAGGGTCGATTCCCAAGCTTACAAGAATATCCTGCACATTTCTTCTTTTCGCATATTCTTTAGCGAACTCGTTATAGAACTCATCTGTATAGTATATGAGTTTTTTTGAAACACTGGATATGTATTTGCTCTTTGAGAGGGTTTTCTGCTCTTCTTCTGTCAGATATTTGTAGCCCGAGTCAATCCCTGATCGTGTGAGTTTACGCTTTTGGTCCTTGCTCAGCCAATGTGCGTCAATGCCTACGTCAAACAGAATGCTTGAAAGCTTTTCCCCTTCAGCAATTTTGTCGGCAACCAAGATATGCAAGGACTTTGATAACTTGATCCTGTCCTTTGAGACACTCACGACATAGGAGTTCTGTTTCAGTCTTGAAATTTGATCTTCTGTAAATCCATCTCTATACATGTTGCCTCCTATAAACAGGACAGCATCAGTATAAAGCAAAAGTAGCCCCTGTGTTGGACAGAGTCTACTTTTTGAAAAGGGCCCTTTTTATTTAACTGTCCATTTTATAGGTACCAGTTTATATCCCCTTTGCAGTTTTTGTCTTTCTATGAGAAGCAAGTCTCAAAGTCAGGAATCAGCTATGCTCTTGAGGGCGGGGAAAGTTGGAGAACACCGCATCCACTTTGGCCGCGGCCATCCGATCCCAATCCGCCAGTGCATCCACTGTCCATACCTGAACACCTACTCCATGATCGTGACACTCAGCAACACCTTCAGCGGTCACCGAAGAAAGTGCCGGGTGAAAATAGTCGAAGCCGAATCGACTGCACAGACTTCCTGCATGCACCAACCCGTGCTTCTCCACCAGAAGACCGAGGGGTATACCCGGAGCAATTTGGTGCAACAATACCAGGGAGAGGTGATTAAAGGAAGAGAAGAAAACTCGGTCTTCCAGATGATACTTCTGGATAAGTGCAAAGGTTTTCTCTTCCAAACCAGGATAAAAGATTACCGATGATTTGACCTCGATATTGGTGCGTACTGAAGGATCTGAAGAGGCCCATTCACAATACTCTTCAAAGGAGGGGATCTTAGCACTGCCTACCACATCCGGACGAACGCGAGTTGCATTGAATCGACGCAAATCCGCAAGCGAATACGACATTACCAGCCCTGTGCCATCGGTAGTACGATCAATGGTCTCATCGTGAATGATGACTACTTGCCCGTCACGGGTAAGCTGCACATCCATCTCAATGGCATCAAATTTCGCCTCTGCCGCATGTGCAAATGCCACCATGGTATTTTCCGGGTATATCCCGCTGAGCCCTCTGTGGGCATACACTTTCATTCTGGCCATCATCATCCCTCCCAGAAAACAAACTACTACAATAAATTTGGCAAAAACAGCACTATTGATGGAATATATGTCACAACCATCAGCACTACCAACAAAGCGATGATGAAAGGCCACACCTCCCGGATGAAATCTCCAACGGAAACCTTTGTGATGGAACAGGTAGTAAACATCATGGAGCCAAACGGGGGAGTAATACCACCAATCATGATATTTACGATGAGAATCAAGCCGAAATGAACCATATCCAATCCCATCATACGCATGACAGGGACCAAAAGTGGCGCGACGATAATGAGTACGGCTCCACCTTCAAGAAACATTCCCATCATAAGGAGAAATACATTGATTATTGCAAGCATCATCCAAGGAGAACCGGAGAAGTTCAACAACATCTGGGTAAGACTATGAGGAATTCGTTCCCAGCTCAGATAGAGGCCGAACACATTAGCCGACACGATGATAAGAATTACTGCGCTGGTTGAATAGACCGTATTCTTGAGAATGATCGGAAGATGTTCCCATTTGAGCTGCTTATAGAATAAAACGCCGACTATGGTACAGAACAGCACAGCGATGGCTCCCGCTTCGGTGGGAGTGAACACACCAAATCTGATTCCCATGATGATGCCGAACGGCAACAAAAGTGCCCAGATGGACTCTTTCAGCTGAACAAGTATGTCTTTCAGCGGAGACATTTTTTCTCGAACGGGTTGGTACCCGCGGCGTCTTGAGATGATGTTCACGGCAATCATAAGAGACAAACACATAAGAATACCGGGAACATATCCCCCAATGAACATCTTGGCAACGGAAACCTGAGCAATGAGTGCATAGATGATCAGGTTGATTCCGGGTGGAATCACCGGTGCAATTGAGGATGAGGCAGCAGTGATGGCGGTCGAGAAAGCTGCACCGTATCCCCGTTTTACCATCTCCGGTACCAGAATCTTCGCCTGCATTGCAGCATCGGCGTTTGCTGATCCGGAAATTCCTCCCATCAACGTACTCAATACTACATTCACCTGAGCAAGGCCACCCTTCATATGACCTGTCATCACATCGGCCATCTTCATAAGACTGGCGCTGATTCCACTATAGTTCATGATCTCCCCAACCATGATGAAGAAGGGAACGGCCAAAAGAGGGAAGGACGAGGCACTGGTTATGAATCGTTGCAGTATCAAATCAGGAGGAGTCCCTGTTGATGCAAAGGTAAAATAAGCAAGAGCGGCAGCTATGAGCGCAAATGCAATCGGTATGCTGGAGAAATAGAGCACCATGACGATGACGATAGGAAATAATGACATGCCAATATCCTCCTTATAAAGACTCACGAGGCATTTCTTTCTTGCTTCGTACCAGGAGGATACCCTCACTGATGAGAAATTGTATCGAGCGAATGGTCATGAGACCGAAGCCCACAGTAATCGCCAAATTCACGTACATCGATGGAACACTCAGGACAGGAGTACGTTTCAGCTTATTTGCGTAGATCATGAGAATACTCAGATAGCAGACATAGCCATTGATCAACACCATCAGCATATTGATAAGACTTGCGATAATCTCACGCACCTTCTCTGAAAAAAGCTTTGTAATAAGATCGATACCGATATGCATCTTCTGTTTGTAGGCCGCAGCCGAACCAATGAACACACTCCAGATAAATGCAGTGGTCGCAACCTCTTCCACCCAGAACAATCCACTGCTAAACACATAACGGAGTATCACATTGAGTATAACAACCCCGACGGTGATGGAAAGAAAACATGCGCTCAGTATCACTTCAAAATTCTTGCACAGCCTGCCAAGTAGTACGCCCATAATGCTCCCCAGATAAAAAGATTACGCACGAAGCCGAAAGCTCCGTGCGTCGGTCGTTCCATGTTATCTCATGGAATCCAATTCTGCAAATACTGTTTTGAATATTCCGGGGGTCATACCGGGCCGCTCAACATACAGCGATGCAAGCGCCTTTCTGAACGCATTGCCGTCAACATCATTGAACTTCACTCCATAGGATTCCAACTCTTTCACTACGCCAGCATGCTGTGACTTGAGCAGGTTGACCATGTGGTCTGCACCCTTGGTAAACTCTTCCTGAATGATCGTCTGATATCTCACAGGGATTCTAGCCCAGACTTCCGTAGAGATATAGACACCGCAGGTTCCGAGAATGTGACGAGTTGTTGCAACATTCTTTGCCCGGGTTTCATAAACACGAGTCCCGATATTGGTGAATTCTGAACCTTCCAGTCCGTCAATAACGCCCTGCTGTACAGCAGAGAGGGTTTCACCCCAAGGAAGAGGAGTTGCAATAGCTCCCATCGCGGTAAGCGTATTGATATAGGTCTCGGATCCAGGGACTCTAATCTTCATCCCCGATAGATCTGCAGGAGTTCTGATTTCCTTGTCGGTGATGAGATTCCTGAATCCATAGATGTAATCGAGAGCCAGAATCTTTATTCCCTTTTCCTCTGCCTTGGCAATCATATCCTGCACTACAGGTCGTCTCACGAGATCAACGTACTCATCGAAACTCTGATACAGCATAGGAGCATAAAGAGCCTTCATGTCAGGAACATAGTCACCGATGAATGAAGGATCCTCGACGGAAATAAAATCTGCACCACGGACCACTTGTTCCACGCCCTCCTTGTAGGCTGGCAATTGTGCCTGAGGGAACGTCTGGATTTCAATGGCGCCATTTGTCTTTTCAAGGATACTCGCAGCTACTTCATCCATTGAAATAGTGAGCTGTTCAGCCGGACTGAATACATGACTGAGTCTGAGCACCAACTTATAGTCATCTCCTGTCGCCACTTCCTTCTGTCCTGCAGCGAACAATACCATTGATGAAATCAACACCAATGCCAACACAAGCATCAAACTTCTTTTCTTCATGAATCATACCTCTCTTTTTTGGTGATTAAGTAGTCCAACAATGACAACCATTTTGCTTAATATGTTGCACATTGTGTATCACAGTCTAAACCTGTTCAACAAGGTTGTCAAATATTTTTTCCGAGTAATTTCTTTAAGCAAATGAATATTCATGTATTTAAGCATAGAAAGATTAGTTAATTTCTTTTTAGTAAATAGCTTAATTATGTTTAAATTTAATCATATCATCGAATGCTACACAAAAACAGCAAAACAGTTACTGCCAGGAGAATCAGAGCAAAACGAACAATAAAAACCGAATCACAGTTAACAAGTTTTCCTGTTGATTTCATTTTCTATGGTAAAGCTTGGTTTATTGTCGAATTACGCTAAGAGAGCAGCATTCTGCTCATTGACGTACCCGGCAAACGAAGAACGACCTGCAAGATGACGAGCACATTCCTGTCCAAAGGAAATCACACAATGAGGCTCTATGATGTCAAATCATCGTTTTAGCCATATGTTCCTACAGACTGCTCCGTTAACTTCATCCCATTGAGAAAACACTGGGTGAAGGTCTTTCTCAGACGCAACTGACCCAGTTGATAGGACGTGTTTGAATCGAGGTCTGCCTTTGGACAAGGCGATGAAGAAAATGGCAAATGTGAGGATCAAGTCAACTCCAGAAGGGTACAGACTGCTCAAGATTCAAACCAAACAGCAAAAGGAAATCTATACAACCTTTGGACACGACCTTCTGAAGGAAGGGAAAAAGGTATAGGGAAGGTCTGAAAAAGGCCTAGGCTGTATACTGTAAAAAGGCGCGGAATTTAGGATATATGAATTGATTGTTGTTTCTACCCTATTTAATTATATTATTTTGATACTAATTCGATACTATAAAAGAGGTAGTGTATGAAAGACAACAATGAGAAGATACTCCATTTGCTCGAGTATTTGAGCGGGGGTCTGGTCAATGCAGGATATTTCTGTGACAAGTTTGGTTTTGAGTCATTCCATCCAAACTTCTGCAATGTAAGCCTCGAGTCTATCGCCGAATGCAAGGAGCATGGGATCAAGACAAATGTATGGACAGTGAATACCATGGGACAGCTCGAGCAGTGCTACGGCTGGGGTTGTGATGGTGTCTTCACCAACTACCCCTCCGTCTGCAAAGCGTGGATCAAGAGCAGAGGCTAGGATTCCGCAGAAGAACGAAAAAAAGATTGAATAGTGAATAGTGAAAAATGAAAGGTATCAATACCCCAGGGCAAGCCCTGAAAAGAGGAGGCGTTGCCTCCTTTCCCGAGCCAAGGGGCTCACGTATCTCACCTTGCTTTCCCGGCACTCGCTCGGTAATGGAAGCATGAATGCTTCCGCTACTCTCGCTTCGTTGGGGAATGAGTATGCTTGCCTGCGATTTCTATGGTAAGCTTCCTTATACAGCCTTAGGATTCGAGATCCGTAGGACTTGCTCTTCTTTTCTGTTTTAGACGGACAGGTAATCGTACTGTCCACCCAGTGGTTTTCAGCTCTAGTTTCCATAGACACTAGAGTTTTAGCATGTTATATTTTACATGGAGAGGAAGAGTGTCAAAAACACCAGTATTCATAAGGATTTCCCGACCAACCTACGGTCGTTACTTACTCTGGTCCAATAACATCCGAACCGAAGGGATGGAGATTCTTGCGACCATGCAAGAACCTTTTCTCCTTCTGGGAAACCACAGCCAAGTCTATGACGCCTTCTTTGTCTCCTCCGCTGCCAAAGTGCATATCAGGTGGGTTGCAGGAGCGGTCCTGTTCAAACTGTTTGGGCTGAAGACCCTCTTAGGCGGATGGGTTGGAGCAATTGCCAAACAACAGGGACGCAGCGACCTGCATACCATCAGAGCCATTTCCAAAGCCCTCAAAGAGGGGGATAACGTAGGCCTCTTCCCTGAGGGGACCAGAACATGGGATGGGGAGAGTGTCGGATTTGACCGGTCGACGGCAAAACTCATCAAGATACTGAAAGCCCCGGTCATTATCATCAGCCTTGAGGGAATCTATGCGACAAAACCACGCTGGGCTGACAAGAAAAGGGTGGGCTCTCCCCTTCTTAGGGTACTTCCCCCTCTCTCTAAGGAGGCCATCGCTGAGATGACAAAGGATGAACTCTACACATATCTTGTAGAGCACCTTTCTTTCTCTTACCGTGCATGGCAAGAAAAAAATCATATCCCGTTCCTAGGGAAAGCACCGGCTGAAGGCTTGCAAAGAGTGCTCTACCTCTGTCCCGATTGCCTGTCGTACAGCACCCTACAGACAAAGAAAGACCTGATCAGCTGCACCAATTGCAACATGGCCTCTCGTTTGGATGCATATGACCAGTTCACCACAGTACAAGGGCACAACGCATGCAAGGATGTTCCCCAATGGCATGAGTGGGAGCAACAGCAACTGCTTATTCACCTGCAAACGGCAAAGCCGGATGTCCCTATCTTTCCCCCAGACAAGGGAATCCTCTTGCAGAGGGGAAAGGATGGCAAGCTCTTTACCCTAAGTAAGGATTTTTCCCTCTCTGCAACGAATGAGGGAATCCAGGTTGTCAGCGCTGACCCTGTCCTGTTCTCCATGCTCCCGTTTTCCAAAATGCAATCGATGGTCATCAATGCAAAAAGTACGATAGAGTTTTACCACGATGACAACCTGTATAGGATACGGATTGAGAGAGACGGCTCCCCCCTTAAGTATGTTGAACTATTTCACCTGTATGCAATAAAGGAAAAGCTATGAACTGGAATTACATTATACATATCGGAATCATATCGACGGCTCTGCTCATCGCTGCCCTTGCCCGGGCAAGGATTCGTTTTTTCCAACACTTCCTTATCCCAGCCTCCATTGTCGCAGGCATACTGCTCTTGGTGTTCTACAACTTTTTTGCCCCAATGCTTGGCCTAAAAAGCGATTTTTTGGGTGAGATAGTCTATCACCTTCTGAACATCTCCTTCATTGCAATGATGCTCAGGGTTGTACCCGAAAACAGAAAAAAGGCAAGGGGAAAGCGCACCATTGCAGCAAACGTGACAGCCGTCATGGCCCAGTATGGCCTGCAAGCCTTCTTTGGCCTGTTGGTCACTGCCCTGCTCATTGCCACAGTGAGCCCTACCCTATTCCCTGCAATAGGATTTTTTCTTCCTCTGGGCTTTGAACTGGGGCCAGGCCAAGCCTATTCGATAGGGGTGACATGGGAGAAGATGGGCTTTACGGGAGCCTCTTCTGTCGGGCTTACCATGGCAGCCATAGGATTCCTCATGGGAAGTTTTGGGGGTGTCATGCTGATAAACCAAGGCCTCAAGCGTGGGTGGATAGCCAAGGACTATCGGGAAAAGATTAACAAGCAGAGTATTCGTACAGGGTTTTTCAGTCGGGTCACCACCGAAAGGCCGGTAGGGTCCTATCTTACCACCGATGGGGAGTCCATCGATTCTCTGACGTATCATATCGCCCTGGTCATGGCCACCTACCTCATCAGCTGGGGTTTCCTTACCGGCCTATCAGCGCTATTGAACCTCATTGGCCCTATGGGGGCGGACCTTGCAGATAGCCTGTGGGGTATAAACTTCGTATTCAGCTCATTCTGTGCCTTGGGTGTGAAGATGCTCATGCGCCTCTTCAAGGTTGAGACCACCATCGACACATCAACCTGTAACCGCATCAGCGGCCTATCGGTAGACCTGACTGTGGCGGCATCGCTCGGGGCCATCTCCCTGGTCGTCGTCCAAGGATACTGGTTACCCATATTGGCTCTGGTATTGATGGGATTGCTTTTGACGCTCGTAGTTCTGCCTTGGGTCTGCTCGCGTATCTTTGATGACTACCAGTTCTATAGGATGTTGGTCATCTACGGGACATCAACAGGCACCCTTCCTACAGGCCTGGCCCTTCTGAGGGTTGTGGACAAGGAGTTCGAGACACCGGTGGCAACGGACTTCCTCTATGCAGTGGGCGTTGTTTTCATTCTTGCCATCCCCTTCATCATGAGCGTGAACTTGCCAGCTTTCAGCATAACTCGTAACCAGCCTTCCCTCTTCTGGCTAGCTGTCCTCATATCAGCATTCTATCTGACAGCATCCTTCATCGCCTACCTGATCATTGCAAAGAAACGTTCCTTCGCACAGGCAGGAAAGCTTTTCTATACTGAAGAGGTGTAGGCAATAGCAGCGAAAGGTACAAGAAATCTCTTGTGCCCACACGCAAGGGCATATACAGTTGTCCTATGAACAGGAGAAGGATTCTTCCAGGCTTCCCTCCCCTCCAGCAAACTGGCAGGGGAAGGGAGTTCAACCAATACTCCCTCGATGACCATAAAGAGGTGGTCTATCACTACCTCTTCAAGGGGATGAGCCACCGTTCACTCGATAAGGAAATTCTCGGACTCGACCCTGCCTACTCCAGAGGATTCCAGTCGATGAGCATCCTACATTTCCTGGGACTTGTGGACGTTCACAAGCATTTTTTTGAAGGATGCCCCTTAGAGGATGCCCTGGCAATCCTCAAGCCCTATACCAAGGAAGAGGCCTATCTGCTTATCTATTCGTATCTTCTCGACAAGGCTCAGATGTATAGGGAGGACCAACAGGCTGAGTATGGTGTGGCAGAGCTTGATGCACGGTATTGGGTAAGCCAGTTCCTCAAGGATGTTGACGACCGTCAGCAGATAGAGAACCGGCTAGGCTTCATACCATCCTCAAGCAAGGAGTTCCGCTATGGTACCAGAGGGTACTACGTTAGCAGCCCTTCCCTCAAGGAAGTGCTCAAATGCAGGTATGATTTCTACTGCCAGATTTGCCACACAAGGATCTATCGCCCCAAGTGGGTGCGGACGCTCCCCATAAAGGAACAGTGGAAGCATCTTAACGCTGATGTGCACCACATACAGAGCCTCTCCAAGGGAGGGAGCGACCTGATGGAAAACATGCTTTGCCTCTGCCCGAACTGTCACAGGCGCTTCCATACAGAAGAGCACATACTGGAAAAGAGCCACGATCATCTCCTTGTCTTCAACCAAATTTCCGGCAAACGCTCCCCTTTGACGATCAAGCATGCTATTGCACTGGAGCTCTGATACTCTGACAATCCCAATACAATGGCTTACAGCCAGATTAGAGAGGACAGGCCAACTACAAAAGAGCAACAACGCCCTTCCCATGCGTGAGGAGGGAGAGTACACTGGAAATAAGCAATGAAAGGTATCAATCCCCCAGGGCAAGCCCTGGAAAGAGGAGGCGTTGCCTCCTTTTCCGAGCCAAGGGGCTCACGTATCTCACCTTGCTTTCCCAGCACTCGCTCGGTAATGGAAACATGGTAATGCTTCCACTACTCTCGCTTCGTTGGGGAATCAACCACAAGGATTACCATCCAGCCATGACAAAACGATTAGTAGGTACATGCATACTGGCCCTCTTCCTGCTGGGGGTCCCTCTCTACAGCACCTCATACTCACCGAAGACCATCAATGTGCATTCTTCCCTGTATGAGGAGACAGACCTCCTGTATCGCCTACATGGCTTGGCCATCCCCTCAGGGGCTAGGCCCTGGAGCACAGGGGAAGCGGCGCTAATCCTCTCGATCATCCCCGATGGGGGAAGGACTGCGTCCCTGAAAAAGCAGGCTCTCTCCCACTTGGAGACGGCCCTGCCAAAACAAGACTCCAACGGCCTGTCACATAGGTTCTCCACCACCGTAGCGGTGGAAGCCTATACCCATACAAATACCACAGACTTCAAACTTCCCCAAGACTGGTCCTACAACATGGACAGGCGCCTGCCTCTCTTTGACTTTAGGATGGAACTGCAGTGGGACAGCACGCTCTACTTCGCCACCAGTGTGGAGGCAGGGGCATCGGTTACACAAAGTGGCGATGACACACTGGATTTTTCAGATTCATTAGCACCAGAATATGGAGTTGGAGCCCTCATAGATGCTGGAGATAACAGTTTTACCTATCTCACAACTGCAAACCTCTTCAAGAAAGCCTTCAACACCAACCTCATGACCTTTGACAAAGACTTCCAGGATATCTGGCCACGTGACTCCCAGATAACCCTGGGAGGTGCTTGGTGGAACGTATCGCTTGGAAGAGGCCCGATCCATTGGGGAGTGGGACAAAGCGGGAACCTCATCATCGGCAATCATTTCGATTCCATGAACAGCCTGAACATCAACTTCTTCAGCGAAGAGTTCAAGCTCCAATTCCTGTACCTCTTCCTGCCTAACCCTCTGGGGGATGAGGAGGAGCAAAGAATCTTTATGGGGCATCGCCTGGAGACCCAGAGCCTTCCCTGGCTACGCTTCACCATTACAGAAAACGTCATGTTCAAGGGAGAGAGCCTGCCTCTCAACTATATTGATCCCACCTACATCTACCATAACCACTACAACTCTAGCATGCTTAATGCCATAGCCAGCCTGGAACTCCATCTGGCACTACAGCCCGGTCTTTCGCTGTATTCAGAGTTTGCCCTCGATCAGTATCAGTTTGCCAATGAAGGGGGCAGTGAAGCCAATGCAATGGGCCTGCTTGTGGGAATGACGCACTCCACTCTCCTACACAAGGGTATCCTGTCAACAACAGTTGAGTTTGTAGGGACCGACCCTTCCCTCTACCGCAGAAATGGAGTTGATTTCCTTATTGTTCGCGGCTTGACCAGCAACAGCGATCCCTTGATCTTTGATTATCTTGGCTACAAGTGGGGTTCGGACAGCATCGTCCTTTCAGCAGAGATGGTCTACCTCATACCAGAGGTTGCCCGCTATTCACTCAATGCCCTCATACATCGTCAGGGGGAGGTCACCCTATTTGCACCGCATCATAGAAATGATGATGGTACATATACCAATGACGCAAACTCCAATATCCCAGGACCGGCCCCTTCAGGTGATATAATGACTGACCAGATAATCGTCGGGTTCCAAGGCTCCTGGTGGCTTCCTACCACACCTATGCGGTTCTTTACCGACCTTTCTTGGATCGGGAGACGCACCTATGGAAAGAGCACAAAAACTTCAAGCGAAGAGAGGGCAGACTTACAGCTGGTAGCTGGAATGGTCTACACCTTCTGATAGTGACCTAGCTCTCAAGTCAGAATATCAGTAACAACGTGAAGCTCCTCTCGCAAGGCCTTGATGCGTTCGGTATCCATACGCCCATCTTCAGTGAGAAGTGCAAGCATAGCCTTGGGAATGGTCAGGGCGCTCTCTTGCGTCCGCTTTCCTTTGGCTGTAAGGGTAACCGATATGCTACGTTCATCACGAAGGTTGCGTTCTCTCTTTACAAACCCTCCCCCTTCAAGCTTCTTGAGTACAGGAGAGAGGGTGCCAGAGTCTAGGTAGAGCTTCTGCCCAAGCTCCTTTACCGTCTGGTCATCCTCTTCCCAAAGGGCGAGCAATACAATGTAGGAGGTATAGGTCAGGCCAAACGGCTCAAGAAGAGTCTTGTATTTCTGAATAATCTCCTTCGAGCAGACATAGAGGGAAAAACACAGTTGGGTATCCAGTTTCTGAATTGGGTGCATGGGGTAACCTCCCTTACCTGTAGACTATCTTATTGTCTGCGATACCTAGCTAAAAGGCAAGGAGGGATAAACCTAACGTCAGTTCTGTGGTGCGTTAACTTTTTTTATTCAAAGCTAACGTAACTCCATTCTACGTTAAGTATATCTTTACTAAATCAGAGTTTAGGTATTTTTCTTCCTTGCCTTTTTTCCTAAAGATGCAGTAGTATCTCAAGCGAAATGAAATGTATCAATACCCCAGGGCAAGCCCTGGAAAGAGGAGGCGTTGCCTCCTTTTCCGCCCCAAGTGGCTCACGTATCTCACCTTGCTTTCCCGGCACTCGCTCGGTAACGGAACCATGGTAATGTTTCCGCTACTCTCGCTTCGTTGGGGAATGAACAAGTACAATCTCTCCAAGGGGCGACCCTACATCCTGTTAGTACCCGCTATAGCCCTGGCATTTTTGTTTGCTTACAGGCCTTTCTTCCGTACTGTCGTAAACTCCCTATTCAACCTATCCCTCATAGGCAAACGCCTCTCCTTTGTGGGTTTGGGTACCTATGGCAGACTTTTTTCCAGCGCTTCCTTTCAGGACAGCCTCTCAAACACCCTGCGCTTCACCCTCTACTTTGTGCCCACCAACCTCATCATCTGCCTAGGTGCGGCTATGCTAGCCAACCGGAAGGGAAAGATTGCCTCCTTGAACCAGATATTCATGTTCCTGCCCATGGCCGTTGCCATGAGCAGTTCCATGATGCTGTTCAAGATGATGTTCAACCCTTCCATAGGGATAATGAACACCCTTATAGGATCAGATATCCAGTGGTTCAACGACCCCAAAGCTGCAATGGTTCTCCTGGTCATTGCGGGAGTCTTTCTTGATATCGGCTTTCATTTTCTTCTGCTTATTTCTGCCCTTCGCAATATCCCGACCAGCCTGATCGAAGTTGCACGTATAGAAGGGGCAAATCCCTGGCAGCTCTTCACCACCCTCCAACTGCCCCTTATAGCGCCCACCCTTCTCTTTGTCGTGGTCACCAGCATCAAGGACGCGATGCTCATCAGCGCCCCTGTTCTCCTGCTCACTGAAGGGGGGCCTTTCCGTTCGACACAGACCTTGGTCTACCAGATGTATCTTGAAGGGTTCAAAAGCGGTAACTATGCGCTTGGATCGGCAATTGCGACGGTGGTATTCCTCCTTACCTTTGGGATCATGCTCCTACTGCTGCGCTTTGAACAAAAAAGGGTGTACTACCAATGAAAGGTATCAATACCCCAGGGCAAGCCCTGGAAAGAGGAGGCGTTACCTCCTTTCCCGAGCCAAGGGGCTCGGGGTATCTCACCTTGCTTTCCCGGCACTCGCTCGGTAATGGAGCCATGGTAATGCTTGTGCTACTCTCGCTTCGTTGGGGAATGAAAAAGCTCGTTCCCCTTGCAGCAACACTTCTCTCTGTGGTAGTGGTTTTCCCAATACTCTACTCCATCAGTGCATCCTTTTTCTCCTTTTCTGACTTCACCACCATTCCGGCGAGGCTGTTTCCTGCCCATCCGACCCTCACCAACTACACTAGGGCCTTTGCCGAATCGAATCTGGCCCGCTTCCTTGTAAACTCAGTCATAACGGCAACCTTGGGAACAGTGCTACGGATGACCATCAGCATTGTCTCAGCCTATGTGTTTGCCTTCTACACCTTCAGGGGGAAGAACCTCCTGTTCGTCATCCTTATAGCAACCATGCTGCTCCCTGGTGATGCGCTTCTGATAGAGAACTACATCACCATACGAGCTCTTGGGCTCACCGATACCTATCTGGGTATCATCAGCACCTCCTTGCTCGCTCCAGTTCATCTGTTTCTCCTACGCCAATACTTCAGGATGGTCAGTAAGGAGTATCGTGAGGCAGCCATTGTCGAAGGGTGCTCCGATACCCGGTTTTTGACCACCTTGCTGATCCCCATCAGCAAGAGTGTGATCATCACCCTGAGCCTGCAATCATTCACCAGTATATTCAACGACTACCTCTGGCCCCTGTTGGTAACCAATGATGTTTCCATGAGGACAGTACAGGTAGGAATAACCATGCTCGGCTTCTCTGAAAACTTGGACTATGGACCGCAGTTCGCAGCAATAACCTTGCTGATGACTCCGATTCTTATCGCATTCATACTCTTGAACAAAAACATCAAAGAGAGCGTTAGTACACGCTTCACAGGACGGTAACCATGAAAAAAACAGCTATGACAATCTTGCTTTTGGCAAGTCTTCTCTCCTTCTCACTCTTTGCCCAGGCAAAGACAGAAGTGCCTTCACCTGAACAGCCAAAGACAATTACCTGGTGGCACTATGGTAGCGGCCTTGCAGGCAAAGCCGCCCAGTCAATGGTCGAGGAGTTCAACTCCACAGTAGGAATGGAAAAGAACATCCGTGTCGAGGCAGTCTTCCAGGGAAAAGCCAGTGATGTCCTGACCAAGGTCAAGGCCATCTTCCAAAGCGACAGCAGCAACGGACTTCCTGACCTTGTCCAGCTCGATGCCTCAGGTGTATTGGATGTCAGGGACAACGAATTCTTGATCAGCATGGAGAAACTGGCTAAAGAAGACAGGTTCGACCTCTCTGGCATCCTCGACAGCGCAAGGTTGTCTGTCACCTACAAGGATGAGATGATCGCCATGCCTTTCAACAGCTCAACAATTATGCTGTACTACAACAAGAGCGCCTTCGATGAAGTGGGAATAGCTGAGCCACCCAGGACTCTGGACGAGCTTGCCCAAGCGGCAATTAAACTTAAAATGACAGATGCCAAAGGAAAGGTCGTACGCTACGGCTTTGCCAACGTACCTACCACCTATGAACTAATTGTCTGGCTTGGTCACCAAAACGGGGTAAGCTACCTCACTGACAAGGAAAATGGACACACGGGTATACCGACCAAGGTCCTATTCCATGAGAATGGGACGATGCTTAATTTCCTTACCAAATGGAAACAGCTCTATGCTACAGGTTCACTGGAAAACCTTACCAGTGATGTAAGAGGGGCCTTTGCAAGTGGAAGGGTTGCCATGATGGTAGGATCGACAAGCAATCTCAGCACCGTCATCCAGATGATTGGCGATCGCTTTGAGCTCGGCGTTGCAAACTTCCCGATTGTTGACGAGAAGGCCACAGGAGGGGTGAATGTCGGAGGAGGAGCTCTGTATGCCCTGGACAACGGCAGCGGCAACGCAGGACAAGCCTGGGAGTTCGTCAAGTTTGCAACCTCCAAGGAACAGCAGCTAGCCTGGCATATCGCAACAGGATACTTCCCTGTAAATACAGGGACCTACACTATGGAGGCTTTTCAGACCCATCTCGATGCAAATCCTCTCTATGGGGTTGCCATCAGGCAACTGAAGGAGAGTGACCCCAAACTGCAGGGGGTATGGATACCCAGCGCCTACCAGGTCTACTACGCTTTCCAGACAGGGATTCTCAAGATGCTGGTAGAGGACAAGAGTCCTATGGAGACCAGCAGGAGCCTGGAGAAGGAAATAAACACCTATCTTGAGGACTATGTGAGGATGACCCAAAAGTGAGAATAGCAACCAGCACCAACCTCATCAGCTTCAACAGGGACAAGACCAAGACAGAGATGATCCACCTGCATCCCCTCTATGCAAAAGAAGGGATGCAGGTACTCGACCTGAACTTCTGTGAAATGCTGAATCCCGAGAGCATCCTGCGCAGCGATGACTACAGGCCCTATATACAACGTCTCTCAGTGTTGAGGAAAATGCATGGTCTGACCTTCAACCAGGGCCATGCTCCGTATGTGCAGGACCGCTTGAGCTTGCCAAAGGATGAAAGAGAAGTGTTTGACCAACTGCTCTCCCGCTCACTATCTTTGTGCAACGATCTCACCATCCCCATACTGGTGGTCCATCCCATCAAAGGGAGCATTGGGGATAACTTTGCCTATTACACCTCGTTTGTAGGACAGGCAACAAAGGCAGGGGTTACCCTTGCCTTTGAGAACCTCAATGAAGAGGATGAGATGCATAGGGTCGAGGACCTTTGCGAATTGGTAGAAGCCTTCAAAAGCAAGCATGTGGGGATATGCTATGACTTCGGGCATGCCCATATGAGAGGTCACGACATAAAGAAGGATATCCAAACCATGGGAGATCAATTGGTGGCCACCCACGTTGCAGACAACCATGGGGACAGGGATGAGCACCTTCTCCCCTTTTATGGAACCATCGACTGGAAGAAGGCGATACAGGCTTTGAGGAAGATCAGGTACGAAGGGGATCTTACCTATGAGTGCATGTTCTTCAACCAGCATCTTCCCCTGGAACTGAAGATCTCAGCAATCAGGCAGGCAAAACTGGTTGGGGAGTATCTGCTTACGCTCTAACATGAAAACGGTCCTCAAGTCGTACAAGCTCAAGCGATAGGAGTACATACCTTCCTTATCCTAGTATGAAATATCTTATCAACGAACCAAGTGACCAACGCATCAAAGACATGGATGTCCATGATCGTCCTAGAGAGCGTATGGTTTCAGGAGGGGCAGAATCCCTCTCGGATCTTGAGCTACTGACCATCCTCATCGGCAGTGGCAGCAAGGAACGCCCAGTGAATTCCATTGCCAAGCAACTGCTTGAGGTCATGGACAAGAAGGCCATTATTTCCCATGATGACCTTCTTACTATCCAAGGGCTTGGAATGGCCAAGACAACACTTATCTGTGCAGCCTTGGAACTTGGCAGAAGAAGACTGCCTGCAAAGAAGCGCCAGATATCCACACCGGGGGATATCTTTCCCCTGATAAGTCATTATGCAGGAAGGATGCAGGAACATTTTATCAGCGTAGCTCTCAACGGGGCGCATGAGGTGCTCTCAGTCAATGTCTGCTCCATTGGGTTGGTCAACAGGACCCTCGTCCACCCCAGGGAAGTCTTTGCCGAGGCGGTGCGCCAGAGGGCGACAGCCATCCTGGTTGCACACAACCACCCCAGTGGGAACCTCGAGCCAAGTATGGAGGATAGGGATGTGACACGCCGCCTGAGGCAGGCAGGGGATATCATAGGCATCAAGGTGCTTGACCACCTGATATTCAGTGAGGAGGGGTATTTCTCCATGCTGGAGGGGAATGTGTTCTAAAGTAACTACACGTAGAAACTGTAAAAAGACAATAGCGAAGGTCACCGACGGAGACACCCAATAATTCCACTCCCCAGGGAACTCATACCTGCTGATAGTGAGCTCCCGCGAACATCGACAATCTCCCATGGGAACAAATCCATGGGAGATTATACATTGTCAGGATTCCGTACATAGGCAGTACTCCGTCCACTACCTTGGCGGAGGATGAAACCTTCTTCCTTGAGGCGCTTGAGTGCAGCCTCCACCGAAGAGCTGCCGATGCTGGGACAAAGCTCGAGGATCTGGGCTTTGGTGAATATCCCAAGGGTATCCTCAATGGCTTTCCGCACAATCTCATACGGGGTACTCTTTCGGTCCACCGAACCGAGCCTGCCCTCAAGATCCCGATAACAGTTCAGGACAATCCCAAGAAAGTACTTGATGAAGGATGTGTAGTCATTCCCTCCCTCATGCCATTCGCTGGAGACCTTCCCCAACACATCGTAGTACGTATCCTTTGTCCTCTCAATCTTCTGCTCGAGGCTGATGTACTTGCCCACCGTGAAACCACTTTGATACAACAGGAGCGCAGTAAGGAGGCGGCTCATCCGTCCGTTGCCGTCATTGAACGGGTGAATGCAGAGGAAGTCGCAGATGAATATCGGAATCAGGATCAGCGGATCAATCACTTGCCTCTCAAGAGCCTGCCGATAGCTTAGACAGATTGCATCCACTGCCATCGGCGTCTCAAACGGCTGGAGCGGGGTAAATCGGGTGAAGGAACTTCCATCAGCATGGGTCTCGTTGATGTAGTTTTGGGTGTTCTTGAACTTTCCACCGAAGGTCTTGTCAGTATACGCAAGCAGATCCCTGTGCAATTGCAGGATTACATCGCCCTTGAGCGGGATATGCTCGTAGCTCTCGTGAATTGTGTTCAGGACATCACGGTAGCCTACGATTTCCTGCTCATCACGGTTTCGAGGTGTGGCCTTTTCTTTCACCAAATCCCGCATCCGTGCACTTGAGGTTCTGATGCCTTCAATCCTGTTCGAACTGTCGGTGCTCTGGATCTTCGCCACCTCGATCAAGCGTTCCAGCTCGACCGGTTTCTGCCTGAGATACAGCTCCTGTTTTCCCTTGTGCTCATGGATCTGTGCGACGAACGAGAGTATCTCACCATCCCAGAACCCCCTCTTCAACTTGATGTAATCGAATTGGCGCATCGTTCTCCCACCTACCTTATTATTCTCCCATATAATACTCTATTTTGGGAGATAATCAATTCCCGTGGGAGTAAGCAGAGGCACTTATTGCAACCTTTTGCACTGCACTGATCCAGATCATTATCGTGCGTTTTACCAGACTGGGCAGCGGAAATTTCCAGCTTCTTTCCGATGGGATGCAACTCATAATCACCCTCCTGTTGGTAGGGTTGGGTTTGGCCATCGCATACAAGTCAATCCACACCTTGTTTTTTGAAAAAGGCAATAAGGAGGAAAAGACTGCAGCTCTTCAGTACTAGAGAATGGTGTCTGGTTCTGCACTCCAATCGGGACAGCGCTCCTCAAGAAACCTGTGCAGCAGGTGTAAACCAGAAGTATCCTCTGGATGACGTTTCTTCCAAGTATCAAGTATATCCTGCTCAAACGATTCGGGGTAATCCTCCGCATAGTCGGAAAAATCGGTAGTTGCTTCCATTTTAAATTGGTAGAGCCCTAACAACACCCCCTGTATATAGATTTGTTCCGAAACGTGTTCACCTGCATGGTGAAACGTATCGATTTGATTTGTGAAGGGAGAAAAAGCTTCTCCAATCATGTCATCGGCAACATCATATTCATCACGATACCCACCTCCACGTTGTCTTCCTGAGGCATCCCAACAATCTTCAGCAGATAGTTCATTGAGTGCGTCATACACCGAGGAAGCGACATCCTCCACCGATACATCACAGAAAACCAAGGCTGACAGTTCTGCAATCTCCTTGGCGATCTCAACATTTCTAGCAGCTAACATCCGTAGCACCTGCAGCGCTTGCGCACCACTCAGAGGGTAGGTTTTAGGTGTTCCCACACCTGTGGAACCTTTTTGACTAGTGGTTTTTCCCATGACTTCAACTCCTTTCGTTATGTACACGATAGAACCTACTTATTGTGAAGGTCAATGTCATTGCACCGACTCGAAGGAGTGAATTTCTTTGTTTCCCAAGCATGTGATAGTAGTTGTTACCATCCCCCCCTTGTGTCGCAGCAGTACCTTGACCGACAGAGATTCTTTCAGGGACATTGGAGGGCATCAGGGCTAACGAGAACAACAGCCAAAAAAAAGGGTTTAAACTATTCACAAGAAGTATTCAGAATACTGTAAAAATGAAAGGTATCAATACCCCAGGGCAAGCCCTGGAAAGAGGAGGCGTTGCCTCCTTTTCCGCCCCAAGGGGCTCACGTATCTCACCTTGCTTTCCCGGCACTCGCTCTGTAATGGAAGCATGGTAATGCTTGTGCTACTCTCGCTTCGTTGGGGAATCAACAGGAGGATGGTGTCCAGTGGTGAATGTATTATCTGAACTTGTAACGAAATTTCATGAAATACATGTACAAATAACAATAATCACATTATTATAATAATAATTCACAAGGAGCTGTATGAATAATAGGTTTTCAGGTCCTGTAACAGTTTTTCATGGATTCTCTCTCCCCAAAGAGGGGATACCAGCTGGATATGTTGCCCTCATTGATGCATATCGCCTCCCGGTACCTTTTCCTTACACGAAAATGGCTATCGGTTTGAAACATACAATAGTAAAAGAGATGGATTGGCATCTTCTTACGCCCAGACATCAGCCAGAAAATTCGCTCAGAGGACATCTTGAATTTGCCTTAAAAAATGAGGGGATTGATCTGTGTGTGTTGAAGAAATTATTCGAGACAATTGAACCAAGTGAAATAGTAACGATAGTACAAGAGACCCAAACAGGAGCCTATGCTAGGAGAATCTGGTTTCTCTATGAGTGGTTGATGGGAACAACCCTTGTCCTGCCTGATGTGAAAAGTGGTAATTATGTACATGTCCTTAACCCCCTACAGCAGTTGACGGTCAAAGGTGAGAACTCCCAAAGACATCGAGTTATAAACAATCTTCCAGGGACACCTGAATTTTGTCCTCTGATAAAAAGGACGGATGAGCTAGATGCATATCTCTTAATGGATCTCAAAAAAAAGGCTCTTCAAGTTTCTTCAGACATTCCAAAAGACGTGGTAACCCGTGCTGCTGCATTTCTCCTACTCAAAGACTCAAAAGCGAGTTTTACTATAGAAAATGAAGCTCCATCCCATGATAGAATCATGCGATGGGGCACTGCGATACGAGAAGCTGGTAAAACACCTCTAAGCAAGGATGAACTTATCCGTCTCCAGCACATAGTAATAGGCAATAGTCGCTTTGTGAAGATAGGATTCAGAGATGCAGGAAGCTTCATAGGCGAACATGAAAGAAACTCAGGAATGCCCATTGTGGAGCATATTAGTGCAAAAAGTGGGGATATCGATTCCTTGATAGATGGATTGATTGCATACAACAAAAGAGTAACACACGAAATAGACCCAGTATCTGCTGCGGCTACAATCGCCTTTGGGTTTGTCAATATTCATCCGTTTTCAGATGGAAATGGACGAGTTCACCGGTATCTTATCCATCATATCTTGGCGGAAAGTGGGTATAATCCTCCAGGCATGATATTTCCCATATCAAGGGCGATGTTACAGCGTATTGATGAATATCGGGCAGTATTACAAGGCTACTCACAAGGAATTCTCCCTTATATCGAATGGGAATCCACAGAAGATCACAATGTACAGGTATTGAACCCAACGATCGATTATTACCGTTATTTTGATGCTACTCCCTATGTCCTCTTCCTGTATCGTTGTGTCAAGGAGACAATTGAGCACGACCTTCCTGAAGAGGCACAATTCCTTGTTAAGTATGATCAGTTTCGCATTACAGTGCAAAAACACCTTGAGATGCCTGACAGAATTGTCTTCCTGCTCTACAGTTTTCTTTCTCAAAATAGAGGCAAATTATCAAAGCGAGCACAAGAGAATGAATTTGCTGAACTCTCTGAAAATGAGATTAGACAATTTGAGAATTTGTACGAACAGCTGTTTGCCAATAAAAATCCCATATAAGGTATAGCGCCCTACTGAAGCACCGAGTATGAATGAAAGGTATCAATACCCCAGAGTATGTTCGTTACTGGGAGTAACGAAGACCCCTTTACTATCAGCTCAGGCACTCTACTATCTTGGAGTCTCGGAAGAGAGGAAGGGAGTCAACGGGAAGTCCTTCAACTTCACCACCGAAGAAATTCCAGCACCTCATGCACTGGACCCTATAGTAGCTGAAAAGCTCTGGCATACAAGTCTCGAAATGGGAGGACTTCAAGGGGACACAAACACTATGAGTATATAATTGTAGGATTAGGTCTTTCTGGCCTGACAGCAGCAGCCCATCTCTCCAAAGCTGGCTTCTCAGTTCTGGTCTTGGAGAAAACCCCTACCTGCGGTGGCTTGCTGAACTCCTTTTCTCGTGATGGATATGTGTTTGACCTGGAGCACGGTCAATTGAAAATTCCGGTAGTATCAGGCCCATGCTGAAGGACCTTGGCATTGAAATGGAACTTGTACGCAGTCCTGTATCCATTTGGGTTGAATCGGAAGTCGTCAACAGACTCCAGAAAATTCCCAATTCGGTCACGACCTCTATGCCTGACGTCCTTCATTGCGGGCGTGGGCACATAGCCCCGCCGGTATTCCCACCGCAATCCTGACAGGCTGGTATGCAGCTGATAGCATTTGTACCGAACGAGAAAAGAACAAGAAACACACCAAGGCCAAAGCCTAGAACCAGGTAGAGGTACCTTAGCCATACTATTGACCTTTGGAATACTCAGCAATCCTCTTTGCAGAGATTGTGCTTCCGACTGGGTCTATAAGAAATTGCTGAATATTCCATACAAGACAAAAAAGGACCAGTAAAAACTGATCCCAAACCAAATCCGGAGGGGATACCCCTCCGGGGGTATACGTTTACAGCAATCCGATCTCTCTATAATAGCGAGCCGCACCTTCGTGGATAGGAAGGCCTGCAAGGTCTTTTACAGCATCTTTCGGGTTGACCTTCTTCAAAGGTGCCTGCGTAGTTTTCAATTCCTCGAAGTTTTCCCAGAAAGTCTTGGTAAGGTCATAGATTACATCATCATCAACTCTGGCATCGGTACAGATAGTAATCTTGATGGCTGAGGTCAGCACATCGCTATCCTGATTGGGATAGGTCCCTGCAGGAATTGTGTAGGCACCATACCAGGGATACTTTTCCTGCAACTTGCTAATAAGACCGGCATCGATATTGAGCAGCTTTCCTCCTGCGGTGGAGAGCATCTCGGTTACAGCAGCGTTCGGAATACCTGCCATGATCCATGCACCGTCGATTTGTTTGTTGCGCATGAGGTCGATGGCTTCGGCGAAGCCGATGTACTGTACCTTGAGAGCATCAGGGTAGTTGATCCCGCTTGTATTTAGGTGGATGCTGGTTTCAACTTCTGTTGTTGAACCAGGTGCACCGGAGGCGAAACGCTTCCCTCTCAGGTCTGCAAACGATTCGATGCCGCTGTTTTCGGTTACTACAACCTGGTTTGGATTGGCATAGAGCCCGATCATGACCCTCAGGTTGGGGTTGGCCCGTCCCTCGAAAGATCCGATACCGTTGAAGGACTCATACATGATGGATGTCACGGCCACACCCAGTTGGGCTTCACCGTCGGCAAGCATGTTGAGGTTTGCAATCCCTCCCGCACTGGCCTGGGCACTGGCTCGGACATTGGGAAGGGTGGTATTCCACAGGTTGGACATTGCTGCACCAAGGGGGTACACAGCCCCTGTTGTTGCTGCGGTCGGGAAATTGATCACCGTTTTTTTCTGTTGTTGTGTGCCGGATTCCTGCGCTCCTGCTGCAAACAACAGACTTGAGACCATGAGAACTACGAGCACGAGAAGCATGCTAGATTTCTTCATTTCTTTTCTCCTTTTTGTGTGATTGTACCTGAATGTATTGGATGGTGATGATAGCACCGAACATGAGCAAGGCAATGATGTCGGTACTCAGCCTGGTTTCAATGAACAGCAAGCCTGTGATGACAAGCAAGAATCGTTCGATTTTGTTGAGTTTCAAGAAGAGGTAGCCCTGCAATCCTGCAGACAAGGCGATAACCCCGACCGATGAGGTAAGAACGGCTCGTATCGTAAGTAAAAGGGGTGTATCGAGAACTGTACCAAGCAAAAGGATAGGATTATTGAGGAAGAAAAAGGGTAGGATGAATCCGGTAAGACCTAGCTTGACAGCGATCAGACTGGTCTTTGTCTGGTCGGAGTCAGCTATTCCGCTGGCGACATAGCAGCTCATCGCCACAGGGGGTGTGATATTGGAAAGACAGGCATAGATGAGGCAGAACATATGGGCGGCCATGGGAATGGCGCCGGCCTGTATCAGGACAGGCACAGAGACGGTGGAGACAATGACATAGGCTGCGACACCGGGGACTCCCATTCCCAGGACGATACTCATGAGCATGACCATGAAACCGGCGAGATACAGCTGTCCTTCGCTGACAACCCTCAGCATGATATAGCCAAAGTTCAAGCCCAAGCCGGTGAGAGAAACAGTTCCGATAATCACGCCGATCATCGCACAGCTCATACCGACGGCAATTGCTGAACGGGAACCTTCGACGGTGGCTTCTATGATGACTGACCACGTCATTCTCGTTTCTTTTCTCAGATAAGAGGCGAATATGGTGGCAAAGATAGAGACCACTGCGGCAAACAGGGGGGTGTAGCCAACGCTGAGTAGAAAGATGAGTACCACCAAGGGGATGACCAGATGGCCTTGCTTTTTGAGTACCACCAAAGCATTGGGGATATTCTCCTTGCTCAGACCTGAAAGGCCAAGGCGCTTGGCCTCAAAATGTACGGCAAAGAGAAGAGTAAGATAGTAGAGGAAGGCAGGGATGCAGGCAGCCAACAAAACCGTTGTATAGCTCACCCCCATAAACTCCGCCATCACAAACCCTACGGCTCCCATGATGGGAGGTGCAAATTGTCCTCCAGTTGAGGCTACTGCTTCAACCGCTGCAGCAAATTCTTTCTTGTATCCTGTTTTTTTCATCATGGGAATCGTGATGGTCCCTGTGGTGGCGACATTGGCAATCGCAGACCCGTTGATCATGCCCAGCAGTGCACTGGCAAGGACTGCGACTTTTGCAGGCCCTCCGGCAGTCCTACCTACCATGGTAAGGGCAATGTCGTTGATGAATTGGCTGAATCCACTGTATTTCAGATAGGCACCAAAGAGCACAAAAAGAAAGATGTAGGTCGCGCTGACCCCGATACCTATGCCAAAGATGCCTTGGCTTCCCCAGATCATGTGGTTGAGAACACGTTTGAGGCTGAATCCGACATGTCCCAGTTCTCCTGGGATGAACATACCGAGAAAGTTGTAGAGAAGGAAAACCAAGCCTAGGATGGCTAGATTCTTGCAGGCACGTCGGCCTCCTTCAAAGATGAAAAAGAGCACGATCGCTGCCACCACCAGGTCGAGCTTCAGCAGATAGCCTCCCCGTTTGGCTATTACCGTGTAGTTTTTCATCAGGTAGGCAAAGGCAAAGAGGGTAATTGCCAAAAGAGCGAGGTCCCAGATAGGAGGTAACGTGCGTGAGCGCTTTTCCTTTGCAAAGGTGGGAAACAGCAGGAAGGTAAAGCCCAAGAGGAAAAACAGATGCCAGGTGCGTAAGGACATCGCATCGACCACCCCTAGGGTGTTTGCATATATCTGGAAAACTGCCCATACCAGAAATAGTACCGTGATGGCCTGTCCAAGTGGACCAGTATAGGTACGAAGTTTGCTGTCAGGTTCTTTTTCCCCTAAAAGTATTTGTGCTTTGATCTCTTCTTCAGTCAGTGAAGCAGGCTCGTGTTGTTTCATTACTAGTACCCCAAAAGTACTCTTCAATCTATTGGGTGTACAGCTTTTTGTCAATTTAGTTATGCATAATTTAGTATATTTATTACTAAGATATGCGAATTATTCGAATAGTGAAGGCTTTTGAGCATGACACATCATATTCAATGAAAGGTATCAATACCCCAGGGCAAGCCCTGGAAAGAGGAGGCGTTGCCTCCTTTTCCGAGCCAAGGGGCTCGGGGTATCTCACCTTGCTTTCCCGGCACTTGCTCGGTAACGGAACCATGGTAATGCTTCCTCTACTCTCGCTTCGTTGGTGAATGATCTTGAGATTTCTAGGGCGTGTCCAGTTTTTCCTTATGCACATGAGAGCATCCCAAGAAGTGTAACCTATCAAGGGAAAATATGTCTTATATAGTGAAGGGTCACCAAGTGATATCACAGTCCCTTACTCAGTACGTACAGAAATGAGTTCAGGTAACAATAGGGAGTGAAGAGATGGCTAATATCGTTACTGTTGCTAAGTATTTACTCACATTGGCTGAGGGCAACAACACTAAAGTCAATCCTCTGAAACTGCAGAAGCTCTTATATTATTGTGAAGGCTGGACGCTAGCCATCACCGACAAGGAGCTTTTCCCTAAGGAAAACTTTCAGGCTTGGCTTCATGGTCCTGTAAATGTAACGGTATATCATGAATTCAACTCTGCATATGGGATGTTTGATCCTATTGACGCCCCCAAGGCAACACCCTTGGGCTCTAGTGTGACAGTAGAGCAGAGGGCCATAGTGGAAAGGGTTTTTGAAGTCTATAACCAGTACTCTGCCAGTCAGTTGGAAATGATGACACATGCAGAAAAACCCTGGATTGAAACTAGGGGTACTTTGACTTCAAATATGCATTCAGACAAGATCATCGACAAAGATACTATGAGGACAGAGTTTTCACAGATAAGTTAGACATTTTGCATTGGCAAGTCTGAAAAATGCTTTACTCTCATGCATAGAAGAAACAAATAAGCTCAAGAGTGGGCATTTCTCTAGATTTTAAGGCTATATCGAGCCCAAACTGCTGAATATTTTCGGTCCAAGAAAATT
>JAEINL010000001.1 GCA_016342655.1 Sphaerochaeta sp.
ACGCGCTTGGGCAGGTAGATAGCCCCGTATTCCGCTCCGTTCTTCTCGAGATAATGGATGAATTCCTTTGCCACCGTCGTTTCTCCCAATGTGGTAAGAACTACTATTTCTTACCACATCAGAATATCATGCAACTTGTTGTTTGGCAAGGGAAAATCAATAGATTTGTAAAAATATATGGATAGGAGACCCCTCAAAATAGGGCTGTAAATGCGTGGTAAGAATTTTTATCGGGAATTATAGATTATTCTTTTTTCCCTCTACCAGGCGCAATACCCACCATCGATGAGCATATCAGACCCTGTGGCATAGTCACTTACAGAAGAGGCCAGATAGACCACTGCACCTTGCAGGTCGTCTGTCAGAGCCATCCTACCCATGGGAATCTTTTCCAGCCACTTGGGAAGCATGGACTTTCCTTCTGGTGTCTCAAGAAGCTTTTCGACAAGATCCGTCTGGGTATAGCCAGGGCTGATCGAATTGACCCGTATGCCCAGTGGAGCCCACTCAGCCGCCAAAGAACGGGTAAGATGGAGCACTCCCGCTTTCGAAGCATTGTACGCGCTCTGGTTCTGGGGGGTATTGGAGATATGGGCAGACATGCTTGCCGTATTGATGATTTTTCCATACCCTGCTATTTGCATTACCTTGGCCTCGGCTCTGGCACACAGGAATATTGCATCCAAGTTCAGGGCTTGGGTCTTTCTCCACGTCTCAAACGGCATGGTAAGGGCATCGCTCCATATTCCCATACCAGCATTGTTGACTGCTATGGTCAGAGATCCAAAGGTTGTAACCACTGTTCCAACCATGGCCTCTACATCCGCCTCATTGGTAACATCGGTCTTGATTGCTATCGCCTCGATTCCCTTTGCCCTCAATTCGGCTACAGTTACCTGTGCACTAGGGAGGTTGATGTCTACGACAGCCACTTTGGACCCGGCTTCTCCCAAAGCATGACAGAAGGCCTTGCCAATTCCAGAGCCCCCTCCCGTAACCAAACTTACCTTTCCCTCTAAGGAAAATCTTTCTAAAATGGATGTGCTCATACCTATCTCCTCCTTAGATTCCACCTGAAATCTTAATGTTTTCGCCAGTTGTATAGGAAGCGTCATCACTCATCAGGAATGCGACTGTCCCGGGGATTTCCTCGATGGAACCATAGCGACGCATCGGAACTTCACCTACCATCTGTTTCGCCACCACAGTCCGGTCCTTGTCGTAGTACTGCGAGTGTGCTGCAGCCTGCAGGTCGACCTGCCTGTCCCACATGTACCCAGGTCCCATAAAGCCGGGACTGATCGCATTGACTCTGATATTGTACGGTGCAAGGTCTTTCGCAGCGGTTTGTGTCAGGCCTACCAATGCAAATTTGGAGGCACCGTACGCTGCCATGTTCACCGGTCCCCCGACTCCAGCCATAGAGGCTGTATTGACGATTACCCCTGCCTTCTGTGCCACCATCACAGCAGAGACTGCACGTAGGACATGAAAGGCTCCTATGAGGTTGATCGATATTACCTGATGGAAATCCTCTACAGGGTAGGTGTGTATCTGGCTGAAGGAACCCTGGATACCTGCATTGTTGAAGAGCATGTCAATCTTGGAAAAGTCCTTCTGTATTGCCTCTACAGTCTTTTCCACTTCATCGTACTTTGCAACGTTACACGTGTAGCCAATACAACGGACCCCGGTTTTCCCTATCCTCGATAGTGCACTTTCCATATCTTTCAGGTCCACGAGAGCTATATCAGAGCCCTCGCTTGCCAGACGTAGGGCTGTAGCGATCCCTATCTCACCAGCACCACCTGTGACCACACATACCTTACCAAGAAATCTCTTTGTTTCCATACTAGTAATCTCCTTACTCGTATCAGTATCAGAACGTGATGATGACTTTGAGAACGCCTTCTTCACTCTTCTCAATCGTCTCAATGCCCCTAACAAACTCCTCCAGGCTCAACCTGTGGGAGATGACGTCTGAGACGTCGATTTTTCCGTTTTCCAGCATCCTTACCGCTTGTATGGAGTTCCTTACCGAGGTGTAGCTGCCTACGATATGCAGTCCCTTCTCAAAGATCTTGAAGGGCGACAGGGTTACAGAGGCTTCCTTCTTGGGAACGGCAAACCATAGGAGAGTTCCTCCCTTTCTCACAAGGTCAAGGGACTTTTCCAGCAAAAAGGGAACACCTGTAGCATCAATTACCAGGTCATATGCCTCGTTTTGCAGGTTGTTCACCTCAGTCTCTACATATTTTGCCCCACTTTTCTTGGCAAGTTGCAGCCGACCCTTGTTTGTATCAAGCTGGGTGACTTCGCTTGCCCCTTGGGTGAGCACCGTCTTAAGCAGAAGGATTCCTATAGGACCTGCCCCCATGATAAGGATCTTGTCAGCTAGGTGCACCTGGGCCTTCTGGACCCCATGCAGGACACACGAAAGGGGTTCCACGAAAGAGCCTTGGGCAAAATCAAGCGTCCCGATGGAGAATGCGGCTGTTTCAGGAACCACCACATACTGGGCAAACCCTCCAGGCAGAGTGACGCCGACCCCTTGCCAGTTCTCACAGAAGTTTGGCCGGCCAGAAAAACATGCGCTACAGTTGTTGCAGCTGACATTGGGCTCTACCGCCACATGGTCCTCGAGGGCAAACCGGGTGACCCCTTCACCTATGGCATCAACAATGCCAGAAAATTCATGACCGGGTATGATGGGGTAGGAGCCCAGATATTCTCCCCTGTAGATATGGATATCTGTCCCACAGATTCCACTTGCCTGTACTTTAATGCGTATCTCTCCCTTTCCAGCTTCTGGAATAGGAACCTCTTTGACTATCGCTTCGTTAGGTCTTTCGATAACCAGCGCCTTCATCATCTTCATGAGAAATCCTCCTCGTACGATTTGTTTAGTCTGTATACGTCAGCAAACAGGGGCTTCAGCGACTGATACATTTTTGTATACACTGAATAATATTGCAGGTACATTTCATGTTTGTGCATGTCAGGTTCTACGGTGTGAAAGGTAAGAGCGCTCGATGCTATGGCTTCTTCAAGCGAAGCGTAGCTCTTGTTGGCAACCATGGCACACAGTGCCGCTCCAAAGGAGGTTCCGTTCTGGTAGTGGGGATGGACCGACAGTGGCCTTCCAAAGACAGAGGCGATCATCTCAAGCCAGAACGTGCTCTTCACCCCTCCTCCCAGGAGGGTGAGCGATCTGATGGGAATCCTGAGCTCATCATATACTTCCTTGGTCTCATACAGGGCATAGGCTACCCCTTCATACAGGGAGAGTGCCATTTCAAGGGCTGTCGTTGCCTGGGAGACACCCATAAAGGAAGTCCGGGCATATGCATCCCAGTGGGGGGTACGCTCCCCCATGAGGTAGGGAAGGGCAATGATGCTGTTGGGCATAGGCAATCTGGAGAGCTTTTGTTCCAGCTCCTCGAACGTTGAAGAGGGTGCAAACCTGTCTTTTGCCCACTGCAGTGCAGAGCCTGCGCTCTGTACAGTGCCACAGATGTTTATCTTTTCCCCGTCGAGGTCATAGAAATGCTGCATTCTCATCTGTGGGTCGTCCACCATAGTTGGGTACAAGGTCGAAATCCAAGCGGATGAACCAAGGGATGCATAGGCACTACCTACATCAGAGACCATAGCACCGCGTGTTGCACTTGCGGCATCACCTGCACCATAACAGACAGGAATCCCTGAAGGCAGGCCCAGCAGTTTCGCACTCTCTGCTGAAAGGAATCCCTCTATATCAGTGGAGAGATGAAGAGAAGGGAATATGGACAGCGGGATGCCAAGAGAAGAAAGGTATCCTTCGTCCCATCGTTTCTCCCTGATGTTCAGGGCCCCGGTCAGGGATGCGTCAGAAAAATCTGTCGTTCCCAGGACGCCGGTAAGGCACATACGTACATAGTCCTTGGCATTGATGACAAAGCGGGTTCTCCTGTATGCATCCTCTTGGTTGCCCTTGAGCCAAAGAAGCTTCGGAAGGGTGAGGAACTCATCGATTCGGTTCCCTGTGATCCTATAGATATCCTGCTGGCTGTACAGGTTCTGTATGAAGGAAACCTCATTGACACTTCTCGTGTCGCAATGGATGATCTCAGGATAGGTAGGTACGCCCTTGTCATCAATGGCCAACATCCCGTTCATATGCCCGCACACCGATATGATGGCAATGAAAGGTTTTGCATCAAGGGCTTCAAGCAGTGCATGGGTCCCCTCAATGGCAGCATGCCAGAAGGACTGAGGATCCTGCTGGGCCCATCCAGGCCTTTGGTAGATGGTAGTGTAGGGGATGCTGATCGCCGATACAAGCACTCCTTCAAGGGAAAACAAGGCTGTCTTCACAGAAGAGGTACCTATATCATAGACAAGGATGTTCTCACTCATCCCTTTACCGCTCCACTGGTAAGGCCCTTCACCAATGCCTTTTGTGTCATCCATCCGAGGATGATCGCAGGCATGACAGCTATGGTCGAAGATGCTGAGAGCTGGGCGACAAACTGCCCTTGCTGTTCCCTGAACCTTGACATGAATACGGGGAGCGTTGCCGTCGGGTTGCCTGTCAGGTTAAACCCCAAGAAGAATTCGTTCCAGATGAATACAGCGACCAAGAGAGCGGCTGAGATGATTCCCGTACGTGCCATGGGGATCGCAATCTTGTACAGCTGTTGGAGTTTGGTACATCCATCAAGGCTTGCCGCTTCAAAAATCTCATTGGGAAGGTCTGAGAAGAACGAGTGCACCATCCAGACAATAATGGGGGTGTGAAAGCCAATGTAGGCTGCCATAAGGCCATAAGGGGTGTTGATAAGATTGAGTTTCTGGTACCAGGTAAATAGGGGTATCAGCACTGCAACCGGGGGAAGCAGGATGGTGGTGATGAACCAAAGATAGTACTTATCGTTGGAACCCTTGTTCTTCAGTCTTCCAAAGACAACAGCAAAGGCTGCGGGGACGCCAAGCAATAGGCTGATGCCAGTTCCTCCGATTACCTGAATCAACGAGTTCCGTAGGTATTGGTACATGGTCGGGTCGCTCAATACCTTTCTGTAGGTATCAAGGGTTGGTTTGAAAAAGATGCTTGGCATCACCGCTTGTTGCTCTGTCTTGAATCCTGATAAGAACATATACAGGACCGGGAAGAAATAAAAGATTGCAACCGCATAGATAATGATGGCAAGAACCCATTTCTTGATGAAGTGTTTGCGTCTCATGCTTTTTTGTACTGCAACAATAGATCTTTGTTCCATATTCTTATCCTTAGCTGAATTTTTTATTTTGCTTGATGATCGAACGATAGAGCAGGTTCACCAAGATCAGGGTGAGCGCCACAGTGATCACCGCAAGGGCACTAGCTCGCCCGATGTTATTTGCACTGAAAACTTGCATATACACAGCATAGGGAAGGGTATACGAACGAATTCCAGGTCCGCCAGCTGTAGTAACCAGGATAAGGCCAAACTCCTTGATCAGGAATACTAGCCCGAGCATCACGGCAACTCTCATGTGGTTCATGATCAGAGGCAGCTTGATCTTATACACGCCTTGGAACCAATTCACCCCGTCAATTTTCATGCTGTCGACAAGTTCCTGAGGGATTCCTTGCAGACCAGACAACAGCACTAGGATAAAGAAGGGCATCCATTGCCAGGTGAACAGGACAATGATGACCGGGATGGGATAATAGGAGACCAAGTCCACCGGAGTGAACCCGAGGGCCTTTGCCATCACTCCGTACCATCCAAATGTGGTATTGAATATCGTTGTCTTCCAAATGACTCCACTTGCTGTGGACATGACAAAGAAGGGTCCCAGCATCAAGGTTCTTGCAATATTGACTCCAGGGATCTCATTGTCCAACAACAGAGCAAGTAAGAATCCCAATACTGAGCAGAGGATCAGCGTGATTCCAGTGATAAGGATAGTCTGCCAGAGGATACTGTAGAATTCTGGAATTTCTGCGAAGGATTCGATCTTAAAGAAGTGCCAGTAGTTCTGGATGTTGACAAATATCCTTGCCAGGTCGGGACGCGACAAGTTCCAACGTAGGGTAGAGAAGATGATGGTAAGAATAAAGGGAACCTGCGTCATTATTGCGACTACCACGACAGCAGGGAGCAAGAATGCATAATCGGTTTTTCTTGTCGTTTTCATGGTACTCCCATGTACGCTCTACTAAGAGGCGTTCGTCGGATGATGTTCCATCCGCTTTGATGATGCTCTGCCTGGCACTAGTGCCAGACAGAGCAATAAGCCTTACAAGCTACCTTTGTCTAGCGATAGTTCCCATCCTTGGCAACCTGTTCAAACACAGCCTGTGTCTTCTTGATCGCTTCGTCTAGGCTAATCTTATCGACTACATAGTCAGCTAGGTACTCAGTCATCTTGGTTCCCGCATCAGCGAACTCAGGAATGGCAATGTACTGCAGTCCTACATAGGGAACAGGTTCCAACGTTGGTTTGGTGAAGTCCATACCTTCCAGTGTCTTGAGTGTCATGCTTGCATACGGAGCCTTTGCATAGACAGGAAGCTCATACGTTGAGGAACGTGAAGCCGGTGGTGTTGATGCCCCGGTTGGGTCGATTGTAACAGTCTGCTTGATATAATCCTTGCTGGTTGCCCAGAGCATGAAATCAAATGCAGCCTGTTTCTTTGCATCGGTGGACTTGGGGTTGATTCCCATTGCCCAGTTCCACAGCCATGCTGTGTTGCTCTTGAGTTTCTGGTGAGGGGCCATCACATAGCCAACCTTTCCCTGAATCTTAGAGTCGTTAGCCTCCAGTGGAGGGGCAATACTTGTCGCATCATAGTAGATACCACAATTGCCACTGGCCATCAGAGCGATACACTCGTTGTAGGTGTAGGAAAGGATGTCAGCCTGACCTGCTTCACGCAAGATTTTCTTGTACATCATCCAAGCATTGCGCTGCTCTGGTGTATCAACGGTTGCATTCCAATTCATGTCATAGAAACGACCACCAAATGCGTTGACCATGGTTACGAATGGAGCACCACTCATTCCCCAACCTGGAGCTCCGCGCATCGTCATACCTACAATACCCTTTGACGGATCATGGATCTTTTTGGCAAGTTCATAAATCTGGTCCCAGGTGGGTTCAGCTGGCATGGTCAGGCCTTTCTTTGCAAACAACTCTTTGTTGTACATGATGAAGGAACTTTCACCATAGAAAGGAAGGGCATAGGATGTTCCGTCGACTGCAAGAGAATCGACCATACCCTGAATCAGGTCTTTCCTATCATACCAAGTTGCTTTTTCAGGACTCAGGTTCTTGAAATAGGGCTCGAGGTTTTCAAGCCAGCCATTCTTTGCCCAAGTCTGAGCTTCGTACGGGCCTATGTAGAAAATGTCATAGGTCGTTCCACCACTGGAGGCTTCTGTGGTCAGTCTCTGGCGGAGGTCATTCTCTGGAAGTACAGACACATTGACTGTCACGTTTTCTACCTTGTACTGTTCCTGGACCAATTTGCTCATTGCTTGGGAGATAGGGTTGTTGGCAAGTGCGATATTAACGGTTACCGGCCCCCCTTCCTCTTTTGTTCCTGCAGCGAAAACACTCGTTGCACAGACTAGTAACGATACGATCACTAACAAGACTACTGTTTTTTTCATATAGTCCCTCCTTTGTATGTGTTCGGTCAAACTGACCGAAAGTGCAAATGTTGTTACACAGAACCTCGTAAGATGAGCTGTGTGGAGATTCTCACAATCTGAAAAGATTTCTTTTCTGCTGTGGAAGGCTCTGCGAGACGTTCAAGAATTAGTTTGGCTGCGACTCGACCCATTTTCTCAGGATTTTGGGCGACTGCTGAAAGGGTTGGTGTCGTCATCGTGAGCCAGGATGAGTCGTCAAAGGTAATGAAGGCGACATCCTTGGGGACCTGGATGTTTGTCTCCTTGATGAAGCTGAAAACACCAAGGGTAGCCAAGTTGTTTCCTGAAAAAATTGCCGTGATGTCATAGTTGGTAAGGATATCCATGGTATGTTGGTACATTTCCCCATGCCGCAGGGATCGTTGTGATACACTACCATGGCTGCCAAACCGAATGAGATTTGCATTGATGGAAACCCCTGCCTCATCTAGGGCTTTCTTGTATCCATCCAAGCGTTCATTCATGGTGGAATCCCGTCTGGATCCGAAAAACGCTATGCTGGAATGGCCTTTATCAGTAAGGGCCTTAACTGCTTCATACGCACCCTGTTCATTGGTAGCCAATACCACATCGCTTTCAAAGCCTTCAGGACGACGGTCGACAAACACAATGGGAATAGGGTTGGTGTCGAGCAAAAAATGGAGATAGGAGCAATCTGCTGTAGTCGGAGAGAGTATCAAGGCGTCGGCAGCACCTGCAATAAGATTCTTGACGTTCTCAATCTCAGTCTCCTTTTGTTCCTTACTATTCATGATGATCAGACGATACCCCTCTTTGGTCAGTTGGGTTTCCAGTCCACGTGCAATTTCCTGGAAGAAATTGTTAGAAAGGTCATTCACCACAAACCCAATGAGTTTGCTCTCCCCTTTTCGTAAGTTCCTGGCCAAAGGATTAACATGATAGTTGAGCTTACTTACAGCGTCAAACACTCTTTGTTCAGTCTCCGGGCGTACTTTTTTTGTTCCGTTAAGTACATAGGAAACTGTTGCAATTGAGACTCCGGCTAAATGTGCTACTTCTTTGATGGAAGATTTCATTGCCTTGGTTGCTCCTGTACCTATAGCTTATGAGCCTAATTTTCTATCTGTCAAGAAAAAGCAAAGGTTAAATTTTAACTTAAACGAATAACCTTGCTTAATAAAAATCATCCAAATAATGATAATTAGGCTCTGTAGTGGCTAAAATTCAATATAAAAAATTAGTTAAAGGTTTAACCAAAATTAAAAAACCAGTACCATTTGTCATATTTATATACCGAACAAAAATGGTGTTCATTCTGATTGTTGGTCTTGTCATCTCTTGGTTTTCAGAAGAAAGAGGGTGTTGCCAGGAGCAAAAGCGGACGAATCTGTTTTGTGAAAAGGGTAGGAAGGTCTCACAAAATTAGTATAACGGCACACAGAAATGGAGGCTTTTCTGACCCGGACGGAGACAGGGTGATATGCTTACTTGGTGTATATATCTTTGAAGGGAGTCGTTGATGCCCCAAGATACTTTTGGGGTGAAAATTGTTCATAAAAACGAGTAGAGCACCCCTAAGAGGTGCTCTACTCGATTACTTGGAATATTCTTAGGAAAAGGTAGCTTTCAGAGAAAGCCAGTATTCTTCTCTTATTTCTTTTTTCTTTTTTTTTCTTATTCTTATTCTTCTTCTTACGTGTACCACTCAAAATGATTCTTTTCTGCCAGCTCTGATGCAAAGCGGGGCAGTGTCCTGACCGGATAGACCTCAGTGTGACCTGTATGTTCCAACATAGGGGTCACAATCCTCCAGGACTCGGTGATCTCGCGCATAGTAGGGAAGAGGCTCTTGTCCCCCTGCAGGATCTTCTCTAGGATCTGCTCATAGGCTTCCGGGGTATTGGCTCCGAAGGTCTCAGCCTGATTGAATCTGAACCGTACTGGCTTGGACTTCCAGGATGTGTTCGGTTGCTTCAGGTTTACACTGATATCGATAGTCAGCTCAGGATGGATGTTTATGATAACCCCGTTCTCGGCAATGTCCTGGTCATGCATCACCTCCTTGGTGGTGTTCTTGAACTTCACATAGATGAGACTTTTAGGTTCACCTTGCATCTTGCCTGTACGGATATAGATGGGGATGTTTGCAAAGAAATAGGTATTCACACAGAGCTTGAGGGCCGCATAGGTGGGAATGTCCACCACATGGCCACTATTTACTCCTAGGGACTCATACCTGCCCATGGAGAATTCCTCAACGGGGGATATGGCCTTCAATACCTTTACCTTTTCAATAGCAATATCCTCTGAGGAAAGGGATGCGGGCTCGTTCATGGTGAGATAGGTTACAATCTGCAGGATATGGTTCTGGATGGTGTCGCGCACCACCCCGATTTTCTCATAGAAACCGAGCCTCTGGTCCACCCCATGAGTCTCGTCAAAGATGATCTGGATACTCTCAATGGAGTCCTTGTCCCAGATCCTGCGGATGATGTCATTGTGAAAGCGCATGATGAGCAGGTTCTGCATGAACTCCTTACCCAGGTAGTGATCAATCCTAAATATTTCCCTATTAACGAACGCAGTCTCCAGAATCTGGTTGTATCGAACAGCAGACTCCAGGTCAAAGCCGAAGGGCTTCTCAACCACAATCTTCTTGGTGAGGGTGCATATACTGTTCATGGAGGCATCGACTTCCTGAATCTGATGGATAGCCTCTTCATAGAGATTGGGCTGTAGCGCAAGGTAGTAGATAAGCTCTACATTCTTCTTGTCCTCGACCATGGATTTGAGTTTATCTATCAAGGTGGCAGTAGCTTTTTGATCAGCCATATCATAAGGCAGGTAATCGAGATGCGTAAGGAATTCAGGACTGGCACTCTTGTCAATGATGCTGCTTATAAAGGTTTCCCGGTCCTTAAATCTCCTTCCCAGTGATAGGATATCAAACTCGAATCCTTTTCCAATGAGTTTTTCATAGGCAGGGTACAGTTTTTTCAAAGCAAGGTCCCCGGTCCCTCCGTACTGTATGATGATTCTTTTCATAGCGTTACTCCTGTAGGTCAGTGATGATGGTCACAAAAAAATCCTGTTGTGAGAAGAAGGAACACGGAAGGCTATCGGGTTTTTCCTTGTTCCCAAGCAGTCGGTTCAGGGCCTCGCGTTTCCCTTCATCTAAGAACAGCAGATAGATAGGGGCCTTGTGTGCATGCTCCAGGAATCCCCTGTAGGTGAAGGTAACCCGTTCATTTGGGGGTTTGGGAGAGTTTTTCACCAGAGCTGTCTGGGTTTTGTCTTGCGAAGGGTAGGATCCAGGGAAAAGGGATGCGACATGGCCATCCTCACCTACCCCGAGATACACCAGGTCAAGCTGTGCGTCCTCCTGTTCCAGCAGGGATTTGCCGAGACTAGGAATATGCAGGCTTGCCTTAGCAAACCGATTGTCTTTCATTGCCTTATCCAGACCTGCCTCAAGAAGCGTATCTGCATTCAATTCTCCACTGCGTCTCTCATCAAAGAGATAGAGCCTGATGCGTTTGAACGTTGCATCTTCGAGGCCAAGCATCCCTTTGATGAGGATCTTTGCACTTCTTCCCCCAGGAAGGCCAATGCGAATCGGTCCATCCTTTTTACGTGCTATCTCTTCTATATGGGTGCGTACCAGCTGCTCCAGATCCTCTGATGCGGTAATTGTCAGTTTCTTCATACATCGAATATACCCAATAAAAGCCTAGGAGAACAGTAGTAGAGGTACAGGCACAGGAAATTAGGCTTATTGGTTGGCTGTTTCCAGCTTTTCTTTTGCTATAGCAAGCATAAGCTTGATGCGGTTATCCTGGTTCACATGGGTAGCCGAGGGGTCATAGTCGATTGGTACGATATTTGCATCGGAGGCTTTCTCTGTCACGGTCCTGATCATACCCTTTGCACAGATATGATTGGGAAGACACCCAAAGGGTTGGGTGCAGACAATATTCTTATACCCTAAATGGACTAGTTCCAGCATCTCGGCTGTAAGGAGCCAACCCTCACCCATCTTGACGCCATAATCGAGAATCCCTTCGTTAAGCTTCTTCATCTCGAGGTAGGTGGAGGGAACGGTAAAGCAACCCTGTTTCCTTATCGCATCGAGGGACATCCTTTCAACCATAAACAACAGTTTCATCAGAAACTGGGTAAAGTGGGAGGAGATGAATCTTCCCCCGTAGTATTTTCGGTCTATGATGGCGTTGTCCGCCCCATAGTAAAGAAAGCCCATCATGGTGGGGACCATAACTTCACAACCCTGGTCTTCAAGGAACTGTTGGAGATTGTTGTTCCCAAGGGGGGAGTACTTCATGTATATCTCCCCTACAATGCCCACCTTGATCTTCTTTACCTTGGCAGTCTTGATCTGGGCAAATTCTTTGGCTATTGCGTTGAGGTTGCGCTTCATTGCCCAACCGATGTAATCGCTGTTGTTTGCAAACTTTTCACTGAGATGTGTTATCCACTTGTTGACCAGAAGATCAGCTTCACCTTTGGTATTCTCATAGGGACGAACCTGGTTGGAGAGGGTCATCAAGAGGTCTCCATACACAAACCCTGCATAGGCTTGCAGAAGCATGAAGGGGGTGAGCTTCATACCTGGATTCTTTTCCATCCCCTTGAAGTTGAGACTGATTACAGGAATCTGTTCCATTCCACACCGTTTCAGGGCTTTTCTCAAGAGGAAGATGTAGTTGCTGGCTCTACAGCCCCCACCAGTCTGTGTTATTACCAGAGCCGTCTTGTCTACATCATAGAGTCCGCTTTTCAAGGCGTCGATCATCTGCCCGATGACCAGCTGGGCTGGGTAGCAGATGTCATTGTGCACATACCTCAAGCCCTCGCGTATGACGTTCGGACTTTGGTTCTCCAAAAGAACGGCCTTGTAACCATGATTGACAAAGACTTCCTTGATCAGGGTGAAATGGACAGGGGACATATTGGGGATAAGGATGGTATAATCCTTTTTCATTGCTTTGGTGAATGAGACTACCATTACCTGTTTCCCTCCTCAAGGGCTGCCAACAGGCTTCTGATGCGGATCTTAACCGCTCCAAGGTTGGTTATCTCATCAATCTTAATCTGCGTATAGATCTTTTTGCTGTCATGCAGGATATCCCTGATCTCATCGCTGGTAACCGCATCAAGACCACAACCGAAGGATACCAGATGGATGAGATTCATATCCTCGTGAAGCAACACATACCGTGCGGCATCATAGAGGCGTGCATGGTAGGGCCACTGGTTGAGTACATTGCGGCTCTCTTTCTTCATCTTATGGGCCACAGTGTCCTCGCTGATAATGGCACATCCACATTGCAACAACAGCTGGTCTATGCCATGGTTGACTTCACTGTCCAGGTGGTAGGGCCTGCCTGCAAGCACAATGATGGGCCAATTCTTAGCCCGTGCATTCTCTATGATTACCTCCCCTTGGGCTCGTATGGCTTTCAAGTAGGTCTCATATGCCTCATACCCTCGCTTGCATGCTTCTCTGATCTCCTTAAGGGGAATCTTGTACGGCTTGCCTATGACAACATTGAGCCGTTTGGGGAGGAATGAGCGGTCCGCAAGTGAGAGGTAGTCACTGATGAAGGTGATTTCCTCCCCATCGAGCTCAGCGATATTGTTTTTCAGGACTTCAGGGTAGTAGGCAACAACCGGACAGTTGAAATGGTTGTCGCCTTTGTGCTCATCAATGTTATAGCTGCTGCAGGGGTAGAAGATGGTCTTTACCCCTGCATTCAGAAGGTACTGGATATGACCATGCATCAGTTTTGCAGGATAACAGACCGTATCGCTGGGGATGCTTGACTGCCCGTCAAGATAGGTCTGTCGGGTAGAGGGGGGTGATACCACTACCTCAAAACCAAGAGAGGAAAAGAATGTGTGCCAGAAGGGTAGCTGTTCCATGAAGTTCAGTTGGAATGGGATTCCTATTGTCCCCCTTCGGTTCTTGACCGGCTTGAACTGGGCGAGATACTGTTGCTTGAAGGCATAAATGTTCAGATCCTTGGGATCAGGGATGAAACTCTCAGGCTTGACGATGCGGTCACACTTGTTCCCGCTTATCAGCTTGCGTTCGTGATCGAAGCTATTAACGGTCAGCAGGCAATAATTGGTGCATCCTTTGCAATGGAGTGTCTTTGTGCTGTGTGTAAAATGTTGTAAGGCGTCAAGTTGTAGCAGGGTAGTACCCAACGGGACGCTCTGGTGCATCTTCATAGCGTAGAGGGCACATCCATAGGCCCCCATCAGAGCTGCTTGGCGGACACGGACCACCTCAGTACCCAGTTCCATCTCAAAGGAGCGGAGCACCGCATCATTGAGAAAAGTCCCTCCCTGCACCACTATGTGATTACCCAGCATGGAGGGGTCTGTGGAACGGATTACCTTATAGAGGGCATTCTTGACCACACTGATAGCAAGTCCTGCGAATATGTCCGGCACTGAGGCACCATCCTTCTGTGCCTGTTTTACCGAACTGTTCATGAAGACCGTACACCGACTTCCCAAGTCAACCGGAGAAGTGGATCTCAGTGCCTTCTGTGCCGCTTCCTCGGGAGTATAGCCCAAGGCGTTGGAGAAAGTCTGCAAAAAGGAACCACAGCCTGAAGAGCAGGCTTCATTGAGATAGATATCATCGATGACGCCATCGACAATCTTGAAGCACTTGATGTCCTGACCACCGATATCAATGATGAAATCGACCAGGGGGTCGAAGGTTTTTGCACTGGTATAGTGTGCTATGGTCTCAACCAGAGAGTATTCAAGGTCAAAGGCTTGCTTGATAAGGTGTTCCCCATATCCTGTGGAACATCCTTTGACCAGAGTTACCTTAGGGTAAGCGACCATGAAGGAGGTGAGGAACTCCTTGACCAGTTGTACAGGGTTGCCGTTGTTGCCCTGGTAACGTGTATGCAGAACCCGTCCTTCTTGATCAAGGATACAGATCTTGACCGTGGTAGAGCCAGCATCGATTCCCAAGAACGCCTCACCCTTGTAGGTTTCCACGTCTCCAGAGACAAGCTTTGCTTTAGCATGTCTCTCTTTGAATATCTCATACTCTTTCTCATCCTTGAAAAGGGGAAGGATGGAGGTGTAGGAGGCCTGTACTTTGGTATGTTCTACGATATGGATGAGTTCTTTTAGGGAAAGCTTGCTCCCATTACTGGCCAAGGCTGTTCCCAGAGCCACAAAGTAGAGAGAGTTTTCCGGGCAGGTACCTTCAAGCTTGAGGGTAAGGTCAAAGGCCTTTCGTAGTTGGGAAAAGAAGGTCAGAGGACCCCCAAGATAGACCACCTGCCCTTTGATGGGTCTGCCTTGGGCAAGACCCGCAACACTCTGGTTGACTACAGAATAGAAGATGGAGAGTGCGAGGTCTTCTTTGGCTGCTCCCTGATTGAGTAGGGGCTGTACATCACTCTTTGCAAAGACCCCACAGCGACTGGCAATGGAATAGGTCTGGTTAGCATGCGTTGCAAGGATGTCCATCTCATCTTGGCTGACATTGAGTAGCGAAGCCATCTGGTCGATGAAGGAACCAGTGCCGCCGGCACAGGTTCCGTTCATACGCACTTCCATCTGTGCACCAAGGAAGAGGATCTTTGCATCCTCACCACCGAGTTCGATGACCACATCGCTTCCAGGCAGGTAATGTTTGACCGCAAGGCGGGTTGCGTATACCTCCTGGACAAAACTGAGGTCCAAGTTTTGGGCAAGACCCATTCCAGCTGAGCCGGAAATGCTGATGGATATATCCTTGTCGCCAATTTCTGATAGAATTGCCGACAGTAAGGTTACCGCAGTCTCCCGAATTTGGGAAAAGTGACGGGTATACTGTGCATGCACAAGATTGCCATTGTCATCAAGGACCACGCTTTTCATCGTGGTGGAGCCAACATCTAATCCGATTCTCACCGAAATGCCTCCGAAGTACAGTAACAATACTCAAAATCACCTGTTTGTAACAGGGGATTTCTAGAGTTTTATACACATTAAGCGAAAGTGTCTATATGCAGTTACTCCCTGCGTCTTCCATCAGGGCCAAAGTCTATTGTTTCACTACTTTCAATTGCCTGTTCCAACAAAGATTCGATCTCCATCAACTCAAAATGATGGGTCACACTCTTCTTATTCGGGTGTACCAGCGGATGTCTGGGACTGAAGATGACACAGCAGTCCTCATAGGGGAGTATGGAGGTCTCATAGGTGCCTATCCTTTTTGCCACATCCATAATTTCCTGCTTGTCCATTCCCACAAGCGGGCGCAAGACCAGCTGCTCGCTCATACTGTCGGTAAATGTCATGCTCTCAAGGGTTTGGCTGGCTACTTGGCTGAGGGCTTCGCCTGTGACGATGGCAGTTCCCTCCTGCATCAGGGATATTGCATTGGCAACCTTCATCATGGCGGCACGGAACATCAGGGTATGTTCGTCCTCAGGGCTATGTTCGCGTATCCAGAGCTGAACAGGGGTGAAGCCCACCACATGCAAACGGGTCCCCTGCAAATAGGGAGCTATGATCGAGGCAAGCTTCGCTACCTTCTCCAAGGCTCTCTCGCTGGTATAGGGTGCTGCATGGAAGTAGATGCACTCCTGTTTCAGACCTCGCTGTGCCATACGGTAGCCAGCAACAGGGCTGTCGATGCCGCCACTGAGCAGCAGCATGCCTTTTCCGGCAGTGCTGACCGGTAGGCCTCCCGGACCTGGCAGTGGTGAGGTGTACAGGTAAGCCTTATCCCGAATTTCACAGTAGATGGTCTTCTCTGGGTATTTGGCATTGACCTTCATTGTAGGATAGGCATCAAGGACAACCCCACCCAGTTCACAGTCTATCTCATAGCTGCTCAGGGGAAACTGCTTGTCAGCACGTCTGGTCTCACTTTTGAAGGTTCCTGTCCCAGAGGCAAACGGTCCCTCCTGTATAAGAAGGGCTGCGTGTCTCTTGATGACCTCGATATCCTTTTCGCAGCTGATGCACTTGGAGAACCCTACCACCCCGAAGGTGGTGCTGAAAGCCCTAAGAGCCTGCTCTTCAGGGCATTCGTTACTGATTTCAAAGTAGAGGCGGCCCTTCTGCTTGGAAACACTATTGCGGTATGGCTTGAGTTTGGCCTTGATGTTCATCTTGAGCCGCTTTTCAAAAAAGTCACGATTCAGACCTTTGAGTGATATCTCCCCAAGTTTAACAAGGTACAGAATAGAATTTTTCATGTGAGCTCCCTATATGTTGTCTCTATAGCTTGAGAGAGCAGTTCTGCTTCCTCTAGGGTATTCTCTGCGCTAAAGGACAGGCGCAGGCTGCTTTTGGCGTCTTGGGGATGGAAGAGCATTGCACTAAGCACCCCTTGGCTCTTTTGTTTGGCATTGTTTGAACAGGCGGAGCCTGAGGATACGCAAAAGCCCTTTTCGTAGAGTATCCTGGTAAATACTTCACTAGGCCAGGGTTTTACTGATAGTGTGAGTATATACGGTGAGCACAGTTCAGTAGGTGAAAGTATCGGCAGGAACGACAGCCTCTGTCGAAGCAGGATATTAATCTTCTCTACATGCGTATAGTTGGTATCCTGCTCACGCATTGCCTCTTCTAGTGCAGTGACCATAGCTGCTATGCCACTGAGGTTTTCTGTCCCTCCGCGTAGGCCGTTTTCCTGCCCACCTGCACGGTTGAGAGCGGTCACAGAAGCATCAGTGTTGTATAGGATGCCCATACCCCGAGGGCCGTGAACCTTATGTGCGCTGAAGGAGGCGCTGTCTACACCCAACGCTGTCAGGGAAAAGGGTATCTTGCCCAAGGCCTGTACTGCATCCGTATGAAAATGGATTTTACGCCCTGTTTGTGCTTCCTTTTCCCGAACCACGGAAACCAGGGATGCTATGTTCTGGATGGATCCGACCACATTGTTAACCAGGAGACAACAGACAAGTCGTGTCTTGTCTGTAAGGGCCTTTCTCAGGTCATCTGATCTGACAAATCCCTTCGGAGCATCAAGGTAGATGACTTTCCAGCCCAATTGCCTGAAGAGTGTGCCATACTCCTTGATGGAGGGGTGTTCGATATTGGTCAGGATTATCTCAGCTTTCTGGGGCTTCCAGACAAGGTGATTCAAGACTAGTGCGTTGGACTCTGTTCCCCCGCTGGTAAAGAAGATGGCCGAGGAAGGGACATCCAGAAGATGAGCACTCTTTTCCCTAAGATCCTCCAGCAGGGTCTTGGCCTTAAGGCCTTCCTGGTGGAGAGCTGAAGGATTTCCGATATGGGATTCTGCTACTGAGACATATTTCTGAATAGCCTGCTTACTCATACGTGTAGTAGCGGCATTATCAAAATAGTGTATTTCTTTCATGATTTGCATTGTCTCCGAATTTTCCTATTAATTCAAGCCAATGAAAGGTATCACTAAGGGTCGGTTGGGTTTTTCCATCTTGTCTTTCCCCCCTACAAACTGTATAAATGAGGGTATGAATACATTACGCATAGTCACGCTTGCACATGGGAAAAAGAGCACGGTTCTTCTTGCTGATGACCTTAAGGATCTTTCTGCCCATTTGGGCAATTACGGCCGGTCGGTCCTCTGGGTTTTCGACACCAATACAGCAAAGCTCTTCAAGCAGCTTCCGCCTGTGCATGTCGTTCTGGAGAGTGGTGAGGCCTCAAAGAACTTTGCCTCCCTGGAAAGGATACTCTCGTCGGCCATGGATGAGGGACTTGCACGTGATGGGCGTATCATTGGATTTGGGGGAGGGGTGGTCTGTGACATGGCCGCCTTTGCAGCTTCTGTATACATGAGAGGCTGTCATCTGACCCTGGTTCCCACCACACTTTTGTGTATGGTCGACGCATCGGTGGGGGGGAAGGCCGCCATTAATTTCAAGGGTCTGAAGAATATGGTCGGATCCTTCTATCCCGCTGACGAGGTTCTCATCAGTTTCGATACCCTGCGTACCCTTAGCGACAAGGAGTTTCTCAATGGCCTTGCCGAGGTCATAAAGCATGCCTTGCTTAGTCAGGACGAAGAGCTGTATAAGCTGTTGTTGACCAAGAAGAATGAGATTCTCTTGCGTGAGAGTGAGGCTCTCAAGATTTTGCTCTCCCTTTCGCTTGCAGTAAAGATCTGGTATATCGAACAGGACCCTACTGAATCCCTGGGTATCAGACAGATGCTCAATCTGGGCCACACCTTCGGCCATGCCTTGGAATCCTCCTCACACTTTGCTCTGGGAGGACACGGCATCTGCGTTGCCTGGGGAACAGGAAGAGCCCTGGAGGCTGGGGTGGTCTTGGGCATCACAGACAAGGCCTATGCCTCTGGGGCTTCCAAGCTCTTCAAATCCTATGGGTATGATATGGACTACCGTATTGGGCGTGGTGATTGGATAGATTTCAGGGAGCATCTTCTCAAGGACAAAAAGAAAGAGGCTGGAAAGGTACTCTTTGTCCTGATGGAAGGTCAGGGCAAGGCAACTCTCAAGCCTCTGGATATGCAGGTTGTGCAACATCTGGTGATTGCAAAACCGATATTTTAGACTATTCGACCATTTTCAACAGTTTCCCGTAGAGCTTGCCAACTTGCTTTGCAAGCTTTTCTTCACCAGCATACTCAAACCTGTCAGCCAGTTGCAAGAGGGTATACAGCGAGCTGTCCAGTGCATCAAAGCCGTCATGATTGAAGGTGAAACGGAAATTCCCATCCCCACTTTCCTCAAATCCGACAAATCCCAGAAGTTTGCGTTCCTTCTTGTTCCTCGACAGGGTCATGATCCACGTAAGGTTATCCACCAGGGTCTGCCCATCAGCTATGGTGTAGATGCTCCTTGGAGGGTTGTCTAAGATGCCCTTCTGGACATCAATTTTTCCAAACAGGTCCAATATTGAGAAAAACTTATCCCCATAGTGGATATAATATCCCTGATACAGAAGTGCTGCAGGGAAGTTCTTTGGCCGTTTGGGTGCCTTCTCGTTGGTCTGATAGAGATATTCCAGATCTTCGAGGGGTATGATGGCGACCGTACGCTTGTTCTTCTTGCCCAGAGAAACTGTGGGGTAGGTACGCTTGTAGACTTGGACGACAGCCTTGCCCTTTGCAATGCTTTCGATCTTCTCTTCTGATTCCTTTTGCTTGAGCATCTCTCTTTTGGAGAGCTTTTTCTCTCCCTTTTGGGTAAGGGAGGTCAGTTGCTTATAGATATCAGGGTTGATGGCATCAAGCCAGGCCTTTTCAAGCGGGCTTACCGACCGGGCATACATACGGCTTGTCTGCACGATCTCACCGGCGATGATGAACTGGGGCAGGGTCTTGAAGTAGGCACTTCCGGGATGGATGAACACCTGGTTGGCCGTGAGGCTCTTGTACATGTTTCGCTCTGCCTTGATGCAGATATACTGCAACAGACCGCTCGCAATGCAACTGAGGTACTCACGGATATTTCCCCCATGGGTGAGGGGGAAGCCTATCTCAGAGCAAATCTCTCCGAGTTGCTCATCGACATGTACGATTTCCTGCATACCCTGGTAATCGAGGTAATACTTCTTGCAGAACCTCTCTTTAGCCTCTTTGGTGGTATTGGCGGTGTATTGTTTGAAGATGTTCAGGTAGGAGACAAAATCCCCGTACTCTGAGTTGTTCAGCTTCTTGTGAGCAGAGCGTGAGAGGTCCTCTTCACCAGGGGTGAACAGGAAAGGATTCTTTGTCGAGAGGAAGGATACTGCGATTAAAACCTCTTCCAGGACATCAGGGTAGTGCACCAAGGCTTCGACCAGTACACGTGAATGACGGGGTAGCAGGGGGAATTTGCACATCAGGGAACCTACGGTGGTAAGATGGCGGCTCTCGTCGATGGCCCCGATAAATCTCAGGGTGTCCTCTGCACTGGTGATGGCGCTGTTCTTAGGCCGAGTGATAAAGGGGAAGTGCTCATAATCATAGATTGCAAGGTCACTCATCCTCAGCACGACCTCACTGAGGTCGGTCCTGAGGATCTCCTCAGTGCCATAGAGCATCCTGTCCTTGAAGTTCTCTTCGCTGTAGAGGCGGTAACAGACGCCGGGGGCTGTTCGTCCAGCCCGTCCCTTACGTTGGTCACAGCTGCTTCGGCTGGTGGGCAGGGGCACGAGCGAAGAGGTGAAGTCCTTCTGGTTATAGAAGTTAATCTTGGCAATGCCTGTATCGATAACGGCGGTGATCCCGTCGATGGTGACAGAGGTCTCTGCAATGTTGGTTGCAACGACCACTTTTGTCTTGCCTTCACTCGTATCGTTGAAGACAGATTCCTGCTCTTCCTTGCTCAGACGCCCAAACAGGGGGTATATTTCAAGTATCTGTTCAGTGTCCGCCATATACAGGGCATTGACGCAGTTGGTTATATCAAACTCGCCGCTCATGAAGACCAATATGTCCCCCATCTTTTGGCGGGCCTGGTTCATGACAATCTTGGTGATGGCCTCGACCTGGTGTTCGACATTTTCCTGTTGGAGGGGGTGGTACACCACATCGATGGGGTAGATCTTGGCATCGATGCTGATTACCGGTGCGTCTCCGAAGAAGTGGCTGAACACCTTGGTGTTGATGGTGGCGCTGGAGATGATGACCTTGAATTCAGGTCGGTTCTTCATGACATCCTGCAACAGTCCAAGGATGAAGTCGATATTCAGGGACCGCTCGTGGGCTTCATCGACAAGCATGACCGAATAGTTCTTCAGCAGAGGGTCTGCCTTCAGCTCCATAAGCAGGATGCCGTCGGTCATGACCTTGACCCTGGTGTTGAGTGTGGTAGTGTCATCGAAGCGCATCTTGTATCCGACAAAGTCAGCAGTTGTGTTAACCTGCTTTCGGATGTAGTCCGAAACACTGAGGGTGGCTATGCGCCTTGGTTGGGTGATTCCCACCATGAGTGAGCTTGTGTAGCCGGCCTCATGGAGGATTATGGGGAGCTGGGTTGTCTTTCCGCTTCCGGTAGGGCTTTCCACGATGATGACCTGATTCTTATCAAGGGCATCGAGAATTTCCATCCTGTGTTGGTACACAGGTAACATTTTCATATCTCTCAAAGTAATTCCTTTTTTATGATGGAGATGCCTTCCTCGATGGAAATCATCTGGTGCACCTCTCTGTTTTGTAGGTTTTTAAGGGTTACCTTCCCTGAGTTTTGTTCGTCTGGAGCACAGCTCAAGCCATAGGGTATATGGTTTGCTTCTGCATACTTGAACTGGGCTCCCATTTTCTTGTTCAGCAGATAGACATCAGTACGAATCCCTGCAGAGCGGAACGTTCTGGCAAGAGTGTCATAATAGCTTCTCAAGGTCTCATCCACGCAGAATATGATGAGATCTGCAGAACTCGCCTTCTTGATGAGGGGACTGTCAAGTTCCTCCAAGGCAGAGAGCAGGCGGTCAAGTCCGATGGAGGACCCGACCCCGGGCAGCTGCTCCTTGGTGTACAGCGATGCGAGGTCATTGTAGCGGCCTCCACTGCAGACAGAGCCGAAGTGGGGCAGCTCTGTGAGGAAGGTCTCGTAGACTATGCCTGTGTAGTAGTCGAGCCCCCGCGTGATGGATGGGTCTAACCTGAAGTGACCATCTATGCCAGCATCCCTGAGATAGCCGTAGATGGTCTGCATCCTGGTGGTATGTTCATTCTCTCCCCCTGACAGGACAGTAAGCCTTTCCAAGGTCGTCAAGAAAGATTCACCCTCATCCTCGACGGCGATGTACTTGAGTATCTCATTGGCCTTCTCTTGGGTCCCTGTACATGCAACCAGTAGCGAGAGAACCTCTTCTGTGCCAATCTTCTTCAGCTTGTCTACGATCCTGAGTATCTGAACACTCTGGTCAGCAACCCCGAGATGGTCCAAAAATGCATTGAATAGTCCCCTATGGGCGATGCAAAATGTGAAGTCAGTGACTCCAATGACTTCAAAAGAACTTTCCATCATAGCGAGAATCTCGTAGTCAGCCTCTGCGCTGTCTACGCCCACTATATCAAAGTCACACTGGGTGAATTCCCGAAAGCGTCCTTTCTGGGGATTCTCCCCCCTCCATACCTTATCGATGTGAAAGCGCTTGAAGGGGAAGGCGAGTTCATTCTGATGCTGGGCCAGAAAGCGTGCGAAGGGGACGGTAAGGTCAAACCTGAGAGCCACATCACGATTGCCGTTATCAAGGAAGTGGAATATCTGCTTGTCAGTCTCTCCCCCTCCCTTGCCCAGGAGAACCTCAGTGTATTCGAGGACAGGAGTGTCTATGGGTACGAAGCCATACAGGGAGAAGTGCTCTTCCAACTTGCTGACGATTGCCTTTTTGGGAATCTCCATGGATGGAAGGAAATCACGGAAACCCTTCAGTACCTTGGGTTCTATGATGGTACGTTTCTCTCTTTCAACTCTCATTGTCTCATACTCCTGTTGTGCTTTTGCCATGAATGGTGTACAAATAGTGTATAACGAATCGCTTGTGCTCTGCAATATGCGGTTCTTTGCTAATACCAACACATTGAGAGCAAGATGCTAATTAGATACAAACAAGATGAACATGGAAAGACAGTCCCAGTAGCAAACATCTATACGCAAAAGGAACATAAGATTACCTACTCGCTCCTTGATAAGGATGCTGTATGGGCGATCAAGAAGCTGCAGCAGTCTGGTGCGGAAGCCTATCTGGTAGGTGGAGCCGTACGAGACCTTATGCTCGGACAGGTTCCCAAGGACTTCGATATAGCCACCAGCGCATCGCCACGGCAGATCCAAAGACTTTTCTGGAATGCACGAATCATCGGAAAACGCTTCAAGCTGGTCCATCTTGTCTTTCGGGATAAGGTGCATGAGGTTTCAACCTTCCGTAGTGGTGAAGAGGCGATGGAAGGGAACAACAACGTGTTCGGTTCCATCGACCAGGATGCAAAGAGAAGGGATTTCTCCGTGAACTCCTTCTACTATGACCCTTCCACCAACCAGCTGCTTGATTTCAACAACGCCATGGACGACTTCAAAAAAAAGAGGATCAGTTCGGTCATACCTCTTGACGAGTCCTTCCGGGAGGACCCCGTGAGGATGATCAGAGCCATAAAGTATTCGGTCACCACAGGCTTTTCCCTGCGTCTGAACATCCGCATGGCCATACGCAAGTATTCCAATGAACTGTCACGCACATCCACCAGTCGCCTCACAGAAGAGGTCAACAAGATACTCTCCTCCGGCCATAGCCGGGAAATCTTCAATGACTTGCAAAAGTATAAGCTTCTGGTCTTTATGCTTCCCTGCTTCTCCATCTACAGCAAGTTTCCCCAAGTTCAGGATAGCCTGAGGGCTTTGGACAAGCGTGTGATGTTGGCGAAGGAGAACAATGGGTCTTCTGTTGTGCTAGCTGATATGATAAAGGCCCTTGTCGATCCTCTGATCGTCTTTGCCGATGACCAGATGACCAGTGACGAGCGTTTCAAGGAAACTTTCAGGCAGATCAAGGTCCTGATCAGCCCGATGACCCCATCCAACTACGAAGTTGAGCTTGCCAGTGAACGGTTGCTCAGTGCACGAGGCTTCAAAACCCCACGCAACTGTGTGCGAAATCAGCGGCCTGTCAACAAGCCCCCCCAGAGAAGAGGCCCGTCACGTTCCAAGCGAAATGAAGGGACCGGGGAGGTCTCAGCTGCATTGAGGAAACACAGAAGCAGGGGGCGAGGTTCGAATCGCGGGGGAAAGGGCTCTGGCGAACAGGATCGGAAGATCTCCACCAGTGCCGAGGCCCACGACCTCTAGGCCCACTCCTCAATCTCAATATTCACACTGGCAACAAAGATGCCACCATATTTCTCCAGGCTGTCTGCAATGTACTCCTGAAGTTCGCCCAGTGTTGTGGCGATATGGTGTTGCATTGGTACCCGTAGCTTGACAGTAAGGGCATAGCCTTCGCTTTTTATCTGCACCTGTACCCGCTTCACTTTTATCTGGCTGTCGAACTCATCAAGGCAGTGTGCAACCATCTGTGTGAGGGCGGCCTCGCTGACAGTGACCTTGCCGTATTTGCTGAACTCGGGCCTTACTATGGTCTTTTCGAAGCTCATGTCTTTCTTTTTGAAAGGGTATCGGTGTTTGTTTTTAAAGAATACACGCATGGTATCATAGACAATCTGGGGATAGTTTCGGGTTATTTCAATTGAGGGGACGGGAATGACGTGCTTTCCCTCAGTATACCGGATGCGCATCGCAGTCTCTATCTCTTCCTTGGTTGCAATATCTTCAATCCTTAACAGTTTTTCAGGTTGGGGAAGGTTAATCCTGCTGGCTATCTTGTAGATCATCTTTTCGCTGGTGCCGATGATGAGAACCTTGTGGAATTTTTCTTTCTGGATGGCTTGGATTACCTGATCCTGGTGCTCTGTATCATCAAAGACAGCAGTGCGTACAGCAGAAAGGACATTACTTTCCCGTTTGGCAGATTTTCCGGCCAGGATGCGGTCACCACGAATGAGCAGCCCGTCATCTACAATGAGGTCGATGCCATATTTTTGGGCTACCAATTTTGAGCGAAAACTCTTTCCTGTGCCACTTTTTCCAACCAGTGCATATACTTTTGTACCGTTGAGTTTCCAGAAAGCATATCTAAATATCCGATTCATGGTTTCCATTATACGTAATTTCTTGTACAATAGAACAGCATTTTGCAAAAATTCCCTCGAGAGTTTTAGATCATATTTGTAAGGAGCGTTTTCTATGCAGAAAGTGCCTACGTTCAGCAAGGGTGGTGTACATCCTCGCGACCAGAAGGTATTCAGTTGTTCGAAGCCTATAGAACGACTGCCTTTACCCACTGAGTTGCTGGTCTCATTATCACAGCACCTTGGTGCACCGGCAAAAGCCCTGAAAGCAAAAGGGGATACTGTCAGACGCGGAGAAAAAATCGGGGAAGCTTCCGGTTTCATCAGCGCTAATGTGCATTCTCCGGTTAGCGGAACCATCAAGGATATCCGAAAAGTCACCCTAGCAAACAGCATCAAATGTGATGCTTTTGTCATTGTCCCTGACCCAGAGCAGGAGAGCGAGCCCACCGAGACGTTTGACTGGAAGTCCCAAGACAAGAGTGATCTTCTCAGACAGGTCAAGGACCTTGGTATAGTAGGATTGGGTGGGGCCACCTTCCCTTCCCATGTGAAGTTTTCCATCCCTGCCGGCAAGAGTGTCGATGCTTTCGTGGTCAATGGGGTAGAGTGTGAACCCTATCTCACCGCGGACTACCGCATCATGCTTGAGAAGGGGGACGAGGTGCTCATAGGTGCCATGATCGGATCCAAGATCATCGGAGCCAAACGGACCATCATCGGCATTGAGATGAACAAGGTCGATTGTATCGAGCATCTCTCTTCCCTAGCCAAGGAGAAAGGCTATCCCATTGAAATTATCGGCCTGAAGGTGAAATACCCACAAGGTGATGAGAAGCAACTGCTGAAGGCTACCATTCATAAGGAGATTCCTTCAGGGAAGCTTCCTTTGGATATTGGAGCTGTGGTTGCCAACGTCGGTACCTGTCATGCCCTGTATGAGGCCATCGTCCTTCACAAGAGCCTGTATGAGCGGGTTATCAGCATAACTGGTGAGTGTATTAAAGAACCTAAGAATGTGCTTGCTCCCATTGGAACCAAGTTCAGTGACCTTCTCGCTTTTTGTGGCGGGTTTTCTGCTGAACCTGGAAAGCTGGTGAGCGGTGGCCCGATGATGGGATTCTCCCTCTTTGATGTGGATACCCCCATGGTAAAGGGGTCGAGCGGTCTGCTTGCCCTTCCTGCACAGAAGAAGGTAAAAAATTCCCCTTGCATAAACTGTGGGCGTTGTGTGGCAGCGTGTCCTATCGGCCTGATGCCTTCGCACCTGTATCGGTACATCACTAATGGCGAGTATGAAGAAGCCATGCAACATAGCCTCATGGACTGCAAAGAGTGTGGCTGTTGTTCCTATGTCTGTCCAGCTCATCTTCCGCTGGTTCATGGGATGAAGACCGGAAAGAAGTTAGGGAGAAAGAAATAATGAACAAACCCTCTTTGACTGTATCATCTTCACCGCATCTCCATGCGAAAGAGCATACAGCATCTATCATGTGGAGTGTCTCGCTGGCCCTCGTACCCGCCACACTGTGGGGCATCTATGCCTTTGGGCTGAGAAGCCTCCTTGTGCTTGGCGTCTCCATCGTAACGGCAATGCTTTGTGAGTACCTGCTGGGAAGGATGAGTAAGGAATCAACCCTTTGGGATGGGTCTGCATTTCTCACCGGTTTGCTGGTGGGTATGAACATGAGCCCTACTGTGCCGCTCTACATCCCGTTTGTGGCGAGCGCTTTTGCGATTTTTGTTGCCAAATGGGTGTTTGGAGGACTAGGAGCCAACTGGATTAATCCTGCCCTTGCAGGTAGGGTGTTCGTGTTCTTCTCATTCACCACACCGATGAGCACCTACAAGCTGCCTAGGGCCCTCGCTGTTTTAGCCCCTGATTCCCTCAGCTCTGCAACCCCTCTTTCCTTTACCAAGACTGCCCTTTCGTCCGGTCAGCTCGGACTCGATTCCAATGCCTTGCTCGCACAGGGCGGGTATCCTTCCACTGGCATTGCCCAGAGCATCGCATCGGTCACCGGTTTCTCTCCCTATTCGATCGACACGTTCCTAGGGAATGTCGGGGGATGCATTGGAGAGGTGAGCGCCTTATTGCTGTTGGTAGGTGGGATCTACCTGCTGATTCGAAAGATCATAACCTGGCATGTCCCTCTTACCTACCTTGGTAGCGTGGGCCTTCTCAGCTGGATCTTTGGAGGACTGCCTTCGGGACTCGGCTTGTTCTCTGGATTGTTCTTTCCCGCAATCTTCTCCGGTGGCCTGATGCTCGGAGCCCTGTTTATGGCTACAGATTATGTGACCTCCCCGATAACCCATAAGGGGCAGATACTCTTCGGCCTCGGCTGTGGGTTCTTTACCTTTCTCTTCAGGTATTTTGGGAGCATGCCGGAAGCGGTCTCTGTATCCATCCTTCTGATGAATATAGTCACACCGACCATTGACCGTTATATTGTCCCCCGAAAGTTTGGTGATACCCGCGAGTATCGAAAACAGCTGAAGGGGGCAAAGGTATGAGAAAGAACCTTACGTATGCATTCATCCTTTTCTCCATCTGCGCTGTCTGTGCTTTTGCCCTTGGATGGACCAACTCCATCACATCACCGGTAATTGTCAGGCAGGAGCAGGAAAACACGATGAGGGCTCTTGAAGCTGTCAGCAACGGATGGACCATCGGTGAGCAAGTTGACGCCAAGGGTGTACCCTATGTCATGTACAGTATTCCCCTTACCCAAGAGGGTGAGACCAGTGGATATATTGTCGGTCTCAAGGGTGCTGGATACGGAGGCGAGATGACCATGGTCGCTTCCTATACCACTGAAGGTGATATGCTCTTTGCCAAGATGCTGACCAATAGTGAGACTCCTGGCTTAGGCAAGAAAAGTGAAAAGGAAGGGTATATGGACAAGTTCAAGGGAACGGGTTCTGCCAAGGCGGTACCCACTTCCAAGAATATGCTCGGCTCTTCTGAGGCCGCATCAGTTAGCGGCTCTTCTGTTACGTTCATGGCCGTTGGTAAGGCAATCCAAGGTGGGAGTGCCTATGTGAAGACTCTGGGAGGACAAAAATGAAAAATACCCATATGAAGGAGTTGACCAAAGGCTTCTTTGAGCAAAACCCAGTGTTTGTCGTTGCTTTGGGACTTTGTCCGGTACTTGGTGTATCGAGTCAGGTATCCAATGCTCTTGGTATGACTGCAGGAGTCTTCTTTGTACTGCTGTTCAGCAACATCATCATTTCGATGCTTAGGAATGTAATTCCAGGCAGTATTCACATACCAGCATATATTGTAGTGATTGCCTCCTTGGTTACTGTTACAGAAATGGTCATGCATGCATTTGTCCCAGCTGTCTATAGCGCCTTGGGTGTCTATCTTCCCCTGATCGTAGTGAACTGCATCATCTTGGGAAGGGCAGAGGCTTTTGCCAGCAAGAATTCCACCTTCGACAGTGCCCTCGATGCCATCGGCATGAGCATTGGATTTGGGTTGGCAATTACCCTGATAGCCCTCATCCGTGAACTGTTTGGATCTGGAACGATTACCTTGTTCCCAGCGGGTGATTTCAGTGGAGTCATCCGTATTCCCTGGTTTTATGACAATCCTGTGAGGGTGATGGCCCTTGCTCCAGGTGCACTTCTGGTCATGGGATTCCTGAAGGCATTCTTCGAGTGGAAGAGCTCACGAAAGAAGGGTAAGTAAGATGACCTATATTGCAATACTCATAACATTCATTTTTATCAATAACTTCATTCTCGTACAGTTTTTGGGATTGTGCCCCTTTATTGGCGTATCCAAGAACAGTGAGAATGCCATCGGCATGGGGGCTTCGGTAACCTTTGTCACCACCGTCGCTTCGGTTGTGACCTGGGCGATTTATTACTATCTCTTGGTTCCTTTCAATTTGCAGTACCTGCAGACGCTTTCCTTTATCCTGGTCATAGCTTCTCTGGTACAGCTTTTGGAGATGGTTATCCAGAAGATCAGTCCCCCCTTGTATAAGGCGCTGGGAATCTTTCTGCCCCTTATCACCACCAACTGTGCAGTCTTGGGTATAGCCATCATAAACATTACCAATGGATATAATGTAATGGAGGCGTTTGTCGCAGGACTTGCAGCTGGTCTTGGTTTTACCTTGGCCATCGTGCTGATGAGTAATATCCGGGAGCGGCTGGATTTACAGCCTGTGCGCAAGTCCTACCAGGGCATGCCCATTGCCTTTGTCTCTGCCGGTCTGATGGCTTTGGCCTTCATGGCATTCGACAAGGCACTCATTACGAATCTACATCTAGTATAAGGAGGAAGCCATGAATATTTTGTTTGCTGTTTTGGTTATAGCCGTCTTAGGCGGTTTGTTCGGGTTTGGCCTCTCCTTTGCAGAAAAGAAGCTTGCGGTCAAGAAAGATCCCAGGGTCCTCGCACTCGAACCTATCATGCCTGGTGCCAACTGTGGTGTGTGTGGCTATGCAGGGTGTAATGCCTATGCAGCGGCTGTAGCTCTCGGCGAAGCTCCCATTGGCCTTTGTTCTCCCGGAGGCTCCTCCTTGAGTGCCAAGATGGCCCAGATCATGGGGCAGAAAATTGACAACACAGGTGATAAGCGTCGTCAGGTTGCACACGTCATGTGTAGGGGCAACACGGAGTTTACCAACAAGGATTACGCCTATGAGGGGCTGATGGACTGCAATAGTGCAGCTCTTCTCTTTGGAGGGGACAACTCCTGTAAGGATGGGTGTCTCCATCTTGGCAGCTGTATTGCAGTCTGTCCGGTAGGGGCTATCTCCAAGGATGAGGAAGGCTACATCATCGTCGATGAAAAGACGTGTATCAGCTGTGGTAAATGTGTCCAGATATGCCCCAATGGTGTTATGCAGATGATGTATGAGGATAGTGAATATGTCATTGAATGCAACAACCATGAGCCAGGAGGGAAAATTCGCAAGTTGTGTACGGTAGCATGCATAGGCTGTATGATCTGTGAAAAGAAATTTCCAGAGTCAGGTTGTAAGGTCGACAGGTTCCTTTCGTCATTTGACCAGTCTGTGCCACACTCACAGATAGCAGAAGCCGCACAGGCATGCCCCACCAAGTGTATCATTAAGCGGTAGCAATGAAAAAAGTACTGATAGGTGCGTATAGTCAGATTCCAGCAGGCTCTCCTCCCGCCGTTTTAGAACGGGCGCTGGCCTCTGTCTTCAAACCCATGCTGACCTATCTGCATAACAACAACAGTGCTGTGTTGCAGCTGTATCTGAGCAGTTTTTTGATGGAGTGGTTGGAAAACAACCACCCCGAGGTGAACATGCTCATCTGTGACCTTGCACGGATGGGTAGGGTGGAGTTGCTTACAGGCTCATATAACCAGAGTGTGCTTTCCCTGCTCTCCCCTAAAGACAGGGCCAACCAGATTGAGCTCAACACTACTTTGATCAGGAAGAGGTATGCCCAGAGGAGCAAGACCCTCTGGTGCTATGCTCAGTACTTTAACCCCATCTACATCAATACGCTTTCACTGTGTTGTATCGATAGGGTCCTGATCTCTACCCATGACGCAATACGCAACGAGGAGTATCTTGAGGAACCTTTTCAGATGCATGAGTTGGGAAAAAGTGTACAGATTGTACCAACCAATAGTACTGTCGGTTCTCTTGTCAGGCAATTTTCCCTTTCAGAGATCAGTTTTTCCCAGCTTGTGAGCAAACTGAAGAATCTTCTGCACGGGTATTCGTCATCCTATTGTGCAGCGATGGTCAACGTTGACCAGCTCTGTCAGGGAGGCATAACAGGGGAGCAGACCGAAGAGCTGTTCAAAATGCTCTGCAGTTTTGAACCCTCATCCATAGAGGAGATCAACAGCCCGAATGAACCGATAAGGAAAGGGTATCTTGAGGCCGGTTTGTACGGGCATGACTGCCAGATAGGGGACCTTTCCTGTTTCAACGACCTGTTTGTCAAGGATGAGTCACTTACCTATCTGTACGGCAGGATCACCTCACTGTTGGATTCTGCACGCAACTACAAGAAAGACAAGGATGTTCGCAAGCGTCTTGAACTACTCCTGCAGAAAATATCACAGGGAGGCCCGTATGTCTGTGATGCAAATGCCTCGATGTTGCGCTCATCGGTGCGCAAGCTTGTATGGCGGTACATCAATGAGGCTGACTCGGTCCTTTTCGCTATTCCAGACCATACCTATCCGGTAAGTACGGACTATGATCTTGACGACTTGGATGAGTATCTCACCATTGGCAAGAATATTAGCAGCGTTGTCGATGCCAAGGGAGGCTCGCTCAGTGAGCTTACCTATCTGCCTTCGTTGTTCAACTATGGGGACACCTTCGCCCCCCTTCCAGGGTTTGGTACAAGCCAGTGTATGCACCCCCCTGTTGCAGGGGCCAAGCAGAGGATCTTTACTGATGTGTTCTTCCCTACTCATATTCCTGTGTCTGAGTACGACAAGCGAGATGAAACAACCTGTCTGGATATGGGAAGGGCTGCCTATGACCTCTCAGTCCTCGACAGGAGGAACACCGAATATTTGGTCCAGGCTGTATGTGAGAAGAACTCCATACTGAGCAGTTCACTTTTCATTGAGAAACACTTCAAGTTTCGTCAGAATACTGTCCTGTTGGAGGTAACGCTCACCAATAGGGGCGATGCCCAAGTCGATTGCATGTATGGGTGTGAAATGCCCTTGTCCATCAGTTCCAAGAAACAGACAACCTCCTTCTCAGTCATGGAAGACCACAAGCTCATCGCGTATGAAGAGGCAGAGGTGGTGGTTGGGAATGTGAAATCCTTCAAGATATTTGACGAACCAAACAACACGATGATAACCCTTGTTGCTGATACACGCTTTACCTTGCTCAAGGAAGACTATACTATTGATTACAAGACAACCTTGGCGGAGGAACAACTCTACCAACACACCCTATACCTGCTTGTCTGGCCGCTGTCTCTCTCCCCTGGTGAGGAACAGAGACATACACTAGGCCTCAGGCTTGAACGTAAATGAGATTGAGGAGACACTATGCATTTTCAGAATAAATCACAGTTTGAAGATATGAAAGAAGAAGCCTACACTGTATGGAGGCGGCTTTGACTCCTTCAATCTAAAGCAAAAAATAGATGATCTCGAAAAAAACACACTTGAACCAGGATTCTGGGAAGATAAAAAAGGCGCTGAGACACTGTTCAGTGAGCTCAATGGCCTCAAAGATTCCTACTTTCCTTGGAAAGAGCTGATCCAAAAGATGGATGACATGGAAGAGCTCATCACCATCTACTCTGATGAACCTGACAACGCCGAAGAACAGGAAGAGATTGACTCCCAAATACATGAATTGGCTGTTGAGTATGGCAAACTCAAGCTCAAGACTCTCCTCGATGGGAAGTTCGACAAGAATGATTGTTTTTTAACCATTCATGCTGGGGCAGGTGGTACTGAGGCCAGTGACTGGGCCAACATGCTCATGCGCATGTATCTGCGCTACTGCGAACGAAACGGCTTCACTAGGCAGATACTCGATTTGCAGGAGGATGAGGGTGGTATCAAGAGTGTCACTATCAAGGTTGGTGGCTCCTATTGCTTCGGATATCTGAAGGGGGAGGCAGGGGTTCACCGCCTGGTACGAATCAGTCCTTTTGACTCCCAAAAGAGAAGGCATACTTCCTTCAGCAGCGTCTATGCATCCCCTGTCATCGACGACACCATTGAAATTGACCTCAAGCCTGACGACTACCGCCTGGATACCTACCGCGCTGGAGGGGCAGGGGGACAACACGTCAACAAGACTGACAGTGCAGTAAGGATAACACACTATGCGACAGGTATTGTCGTCCAGTGTCAGAATGAGCGTAGCCAAGGAATGAACAAGGAACTTGCCTTCAAGGTGCTCAAGAGCCGTCTCTATGAGTATTATATGCAAGAGAAGGAAAAAGAGCAGCAAAAGAATGCGATAGCAAAGAAAGACATCACCTGGGGAAGTCAGATTCGTTCCTATGTGTTCCAGCCTTACACTATGGTCAAGGACCATAGGACAGGTGAGACCATAGGCAATATCCAGGCAGTCATGGACGGTGCTATCGATCCGTTCATCGAAAGCTATTTGCGGTGGTCTAAAGAGGAGGCATAGGAGTGCGGACCAGAGTATTCCTATTGGCTCTGGTAGGTGTGCTTTTGGTATGCCTGCCGCTGTTTGCCGTCGAAGAGAAGCCCTTTTCCCTTGGCATATTTTCGTTTCAGGACGACTCTTCTTCTTTACTTCAAGTGGTAGAGGATGCTGGTACTACCTATGCAAACCAATTCATTGTTCCCAGCGAGGCCTACAATAACTACCTCATTGAAAGACAGCGAAAGGAAATTGAACGCTCAATGCTGCAGGGCATCTCTTCGGCCTATGCCTCCAAATCAGCGAAGGATCTCGAAAAGGCAAGAGAAATGCCACCACAGATACGAGGTACCCTTTCTGACCGATTACCGGTCACCTACAGGCAGATTCCCTATCAAAAGGGGTTTGCAAAACTCTTGGCGAGCTACCCTGATGCACGCTCTTGGTTTGCCTCACAAGAGAAGCTCGATGCTCTTGTACTGATCAATACGACAAAACTTGCCTCAAATGACCGGATCAGGCTCTACTGGTATGAAATCTTCTCTGATACCACCACCCTGATCTTTGACCGGGTGTTGGTGAATAGGACAACTCTTGATATGCAGGAGGAGATAGGGAGAGCCCTATTGGCTAAGACTGCAGGACCCAAGTATGGACTGCTCATCTTTGACAACTATACCTCTTCAATACGCATAGATATCAATTCTGAACCTCTTGTTCCCAAAGGGGGCCAAGAGCTGCTTCCCTTTGGAGACTATACCATTAGCCTTGGCGGAGAGCTGTACGTTCCGGCTCAGATAGAGATTAGCCTGCTTCCAAACACCATTGCCCATGTTTCTTCCACTCTAGAGCGTGCAGAGCTAGGTGACATACTCCTTTCTTCAACGTTGGGAAAGGTACAATGGTTTGTGGATGGGTCCTTTCGGGATACTAGTGTGGATCTGAGTATCAGCTCTTCTATGGTACCGCTTGTTATTGTTGCTCAGAAGGAGGGGTTTGCAAGCAAAACCCTTCAGGTGTATAAGCCGGTTCAAGAGATCTCTGTCTCCTTGCAGCCCCAGTGGATGACCAGTTCTGCTCTTCTGCAAGAAGAGCAAAAGGGCTTCTATAAAAGTTTGCGAAATACTATGCTGATTTTCGGACTCTATGTGGCCAGTGCCACACTTTCTCAAACGTTCGAGGAGGCAAACCCGTTGTGGCAGCCCCTGCAAGTTGCGACAAGTGGCTTTGCCCTTGTCTCTACGTTGCATACTATAATGAATCTTGCTTCCTATGCCGCTCTTGCGAGTTCTGGCGTACGATAGCAACTCTTGGAGTTTTTGTATGAAAAAGAAGTTTGGCGATAGGCTCAAGGCCTTGTTTGGAATAAAGGTCTTCAATGAGCAGTTCTTTGAGGATCTGGAGGACTTCCTTATTGAAGGGGACCTCGGCGCGAAGCTTGCCATGGAAATCTCAGACGAGATGAGAAAATTGGCAAAAAGTGAAAAACCTACAAATCAGGAAGACCTCCAGCTCATGGTGAAGAGGTTCCTCTCTTCTAGGGTGAGAGCCTATCTTCCAGAGTTGCCTAAGGATGAACTGACTGTATTCCTTATCCTAGGGGTCAATGGGGTTGGCAAGACAACCTCCATTGCAAAGATGGCCCAGATGTACAAGAACCAGGGCTATGAGGTGATGCTCGCTGCTGCAGACACGTTCCGTGCTGCTGCCATCGACCAGCTGGAGGTTCACGCACAACGGTTGGGATGCCGTTTGGTAAAACAGAAGAGTGGAAGTGATCCAGGCTCGGTTGTCTACGATGCGATAACCTCGGCAAAGGCGAGAGGGGAGAATCTCATCCTCGTTGATACTGCAGGCAGGATGCACAACAAGGAGAATCTGCTTCGTGAGCTCTCCAAGATTGACAAGATTGTGCAGGGAAGGGGAATCGATGCTGAGCATTACATGAAGTTTCTTGTCATAGACAGCACCACCGGACAAAATGGGATAAGCCAGGCTGACCTGTTCAATCAGGCGGTCAAGCTCGATGCCCTTATCCTCTCCAAATATGACTCCCTTGCAAAGGGAGGGGCTTTGGTACAGATAGGAGAGAAGTTTGATATCCCCATCGCCTTTGTCGGCACTGGGGAGACCTATGCCGACATGCATCCTTTCGACAAGGATGAGTTTCTCGATAGCCTGGTAGGATTATGAGAAAAATTGCCCCTCTCTTGCTCGCTCTGATGTTTCTGTTCTCTGTACCTGCCCAAGAGCAGGTACGTTCGAACAGCATCGGACAGGATAGGGGTAGGTTTTCTGAAGAGAGTGAATATACCCTTAGCACCAGAGACAGCGTGTCCACACTGGAATACCAAGGTGAATTGGTTTGGAGAAAGACCCTGACACGTTTCGAAGAAGGGTTTGAAATCTCAACCTATACTGTTGAGGATGGTACTACCCACAAGAAAAGGTATGAGAATAATCGTCTCGTCTCAGAAGGGGTGGGGGAAGAGAATCGGTATTATTACTATGACGAACGCGGCCTTTTGGAGAAGACGATGGTGTTGCTCTCTGAAAAGCTCACTGAAATGGAGTTGTATACCTATGATGTGAGTACGCATAGCCTCAACGCCGTACTTACCATAACAGAGGAAGGCAGTTCCATATTTTATTTTGGAAATCCAATAATTCGTCCTTGGTTTTCCTACAGGAAAGGAAAAACCTTTACAAAAGTAGTCCAGATTTCCCAAAACTTACAGATACAAGAGGTGTGGGTGGGTGATAATCTCATCAAGTCTGTAGCAGTCGAGATGACCGAAGAGGGAGGCATACGGCTGAGAACTACGAAAAACGGGATAGATGAAACCGAACTTTACAACGATGCGGGGTTGTTGGTCCTCCGAATTTCTCCTTCCCTTACCACAGAATATTGGTATAATGAGGAACGCATCCTTACTGAGACGGTAGAGAAAACTTCAGATGATCAGGTGCTCATCAGACGATATGAGGGAGGTCGAGTTATGTCAGAATCACAATACATGAACGATATTCTTGAAAAAGAGACTCTCTACCCTAGCGATAGCGGTAAAGTTGAAACCCTGTATGACAATGGGCAGCCTTACTGTGACATATCATATGCTCTCGATGGAAAGCGTGTGCTTTCCATCAGGTACCGATAGCTCCTATGCTGGTATTTCTGGCAAAACGGTATGCTTTCTCTTCGGAGAACCGGCACAAGGGCACCAGTGTGCGAATCGCTTTTGGCCTTGCCCTCTGCCTCTTTGCCATTACGATGGTGCTTTCCTTTATGCAGGCTCTGCAGGAGAACCAGTTCGTAGACATACGCACCTTTGAGTCCTTCGATGTGCACTCCCCCCTGCCTTATACTGATCTCAAAAAGGGTAATGCTCTGGTCGATGAACTGGAAAGTATGCCTCTGATTGACCATGCATTCCTCTTTGCTGAGATTCCAGTCCTGGTCCAAGGAAAGGATGGATCCTCCTTGGCAGGGAGGATACGTGCCATACAGAGCAAAGGCCCTTTCACCGAAGGGCTGAACCTCTATAGGGGAGAGCTTATCAAGGCAGGGGAGCTCACCGCCTCCTATCTGCATCTTTCTGCCATGCCACTGGGTGAGTCTGTCGAGGTTACGCTTTTGAAGAAAGGCAAGCAGGCTACGGTCATTCCCTCACAGAGAAGACTGACCATCGGGGGAATCTACTACACGTCCATGTATGACTTTGACAGCGCCACGTACCTCACCGACCTGGAAACGCTGTATGCACTTAACTCTGATGCACCCCTTTCTGTTGGTATCTTTTCGAAAGAAAACAGTAATCTTGTCGCCCAAGCGATTAGGGAAAGTTTTCCTGACCTTGAGCCTAGTACCTGGAAGGAGGCAAATGCCTCTCTCTACGGAGCGATGCAATTGGAACAGAGCATGATGACCCTTATGCTGCTGTTGATGGTAGTGGTCATCATCATCCATATCCGGAACAGTTCAAGGCGTCTCTTGCTTGCGAAGCAACGCGAGATAGCGATGCTTCGCTCGATGGGCTTACAGAAGAATAAGGTACAGCGTCTGTTCGTATTGCAGGCTTTGATCGTCTCTTCAGTAGGTGTGTTTGGAGGGGTTTTGCTCTCCCTTGTTGGTGTCCTGCTCTACCCAAATTTCTCCCAACTGGTCTATAGCTCTTTGGGTGTGCACCTTGTTCTGGTTGTTGATTTCCTTGATCTTTTCTTTCTTGTCGTAGCGATACTCTGCTTCAGTGGCCTTGCCTCCTATGTAGGCACTGCCCGTATTCTGAAGGCGGATATTATGGAGATGTTTGCCCATGACGAAGTCCAATGAGATACTCTGCCTTAAGGGAGTCTGTAAGAGTTTTCCCGCAACAGCGCGTGGAGGCGAGCCGATTGAGATCCTCGATTCTATTGACCTCGCTCTGAGCCCCGCTACAAGCATAGCCATCACAGGCAAAAGCGGATCAGGGAAGAGCACCTTGCTTCAGATAAGTGCAGGATTGCTCTCCAGTGAAAGGGGGGAGGTCCTTTTTGATGGCAAAAAGCTGAACACCCTCAATGATGCCCAACTCAGTAGGATCAGAAGCACCTCGATGGGATTCATTTTCCAGAGTAGTCTCCTGCTAGACGACTTCACTGCACTGGAGAATGTCACAGTCCCTGCCATGATTATGGGTGTAGGGGAGAAGCAAGCACGACAGAAGGCCCTGCATCTCTTGGAAAGTGTAGGACTCGGTGACCGGCTGGACCATAAGAGTGACCAACTTTCCGGTGGGGAGAGGCAGAGGGTAGCCATAGCAAGGGCCTTGGTGAATGAGCCACTGATCCTGTTTGCCGATGAGCCTACTGGTTCTCTGGATGAGCGCAATGCCGCTCTCATTGAGGATATGCTCTTTCAGTTGGTAGCCGAAAAACAGGTTGCCCTGATGCTCATCACCCACAATACCCCCTTTGCCTCGAGATGCGACAGGGTGTACAGGCTCCATAATCGAACGATGGAGGTCATCAGGTGAGGACAAGACTCGCACTCATGCTCATTGCTCGTAAGCTAGGGATGCACAGTAGCGCTGCAGCAAAAAGAAGGATTCTTTTCAATATCCTGCTGATATCTGTAGTTGTAGCTGCCCTTCTCTTTGCCCAGCTTTTTGTCGTGTCCATGAGCCGCGGGATAGCCAACAAGTATGCCTTGCTGGGCAATGGGCATCTGCAGGTGCATGAGAATGCAGACACCAAGATTCCAGAACTTGAGCATATAGTCGATGTGCAGCTGGTAGCACAGACCTACTCCTTGATATACAGCCCTTCAAAGAACCTTATGGTGCGGCTCAAAGGGGTGGGCGACTCATATTTTACCGACCTTCGTCAAGCAGAACTGACCTTCTTGGATACCCCTCTCGATACCAAAGGGTCATCTTTGCCCCAGATCCTGCTTAGCACCAGCATTGCCCAAAAGCTTGAGGTAGGTCAGGGTGATAGGGTAGCCCTGATGATGATGAGTGCCAACAGCTTGCGTCCCCAACTCTGTATTGTGGGAAACCTCTACGATTCGGGGTATAAGGAACTGGATGAGAACCTGGTCTTTTGTGACTTCTCTCTTTTGGAGAAGCTGTTTGGCTCCAAGAACGATACCTATTTTGAGTTGCTCCTCGATAGTGATGATCTCTCGGATGTTCGTACCTCACTGGAGAAGGAAGGCCTTTCTGTCACCTCCTGGGACCAGGAAAATTATGCTGTGGCTACCAACTTGGAAACAAGCCGTCAGGCAGTGTTGGGTGTGATGCTGGTCGTTGCGATACTGTGTGGGTATTTCATCAGCGAGCTGAGCAGGGAGCTTATCGAGGACGATAAGAGCCGTATAGCTCTTCTGAAACTTCTCGGTGCTGGTAATCCGCTTGTCAGTGGGGTCTATTTCTCTACAGTAATGTTGGTTACGCTCATCTCCATTGTCTTGGGAACGATAGCTGGAATCCTATTGGGAATTAATTTAGGTGCAATGCTCCATTTCCTTGCACAAAAATCAATTCCTGCCCTCTCTTTCTATCTTTTGGATTTTCAGGTGTATATTCCCTACCTTGATATTGCAATCATTCTTTTCGTCCTACTCTTGGTCAGTTCGCTGTCTGTGCTGTGGAGTCTGCAAAGGGTGAGGAAAATCCCTCTGCTGAGCTGTACACGCTTTGACTAAGTGCCGTTTTACTATATACTGCCTTCATGAATTTTGAAGTATTTGCCTTAGGGACCAGTGGCATGATGCCCCTGCCCAACAGATTTCTTACCAGTGCCATGGTAAGACGGGATGGAGAGCTCTTCTTGTTTGACTGTGGTGAAGGCACCCAGATATCGCTGAAGATGCTCAACCTGAAATGGAAGAAGATAAATTCAATCTTCATCAGCCATATGCATGCTGACCATGTTACCGGCCTGCCTGGAATGCTGATGCTTTCCAGTCAGGTTGACCGTGATGACCCTCTTACCATCTACGGGCCTCCTCGTCTGAAGGAGTACATTGATGCTAATCGTAGAATACTGGACATGTATATCAACTATGAGATAGTGGTGAAAGTAGCACACCCTGGAGTGCTCATCGACAACGATGAGTATACGGTCTCGGCTTTTCCACTCTCCCATACAAAGCCCTGTACAGGGTTTGTAATGGAGGAGAAGTTACGCCCTGGTGAGTTTCATCCTGATCTTGCTCTTGCACTAGGTATCCCCAAGGGGCCTCTTTGGGGTAGGTTGCAGAAAGGTCTCGCTGTTACACTTGATGACAAGAGCGTCATAGAACCTTCGGCGGTAATGGGCGAGGCGAGGGAAGGGCGGAAGTTCAGCTACGTCACCGATTCCCTCTACCTGCCCTCGATAGCGTACCATGTGAAGGATAGTGACCTGTTGTTCTGTGAGGGTATGTTTGGCTCTGATATGTTGGAGACTGCACAAGAAAAGATGCATATGACCAGTGAGCAGGCTGCGCGCATTGCAAAGGATGCTGAGGTCAAAAAATTAGCGCTCATACACTACAGTCCCCGATACAATGACTGGGAGCTGAAGTTCCTTGCAGAGGATGCTCAGAGGGTATTCCCCAATACGATACTAACCCGGGACCGTATGCGCTTCGACATTCCTCTCAAACGGTGACTATGTACGAGCGTCTGGCTCTCATGTGGTCACAAGCCACTGTAGTAGGTTCTTTTGCTGGATCCCTTCATGACTCCTTCCTGCTCCTATTTCATCCAGTGAAAGTAGGACCTTGGGATAGTTGTCCTGTATGGCCTGAAGAGGAGCTAGCTCTCGCCTAAGGGTATGTTCGTCAAGAACTGAAGCTGATACCTGGAAATACGTGAGCCCTTCGTGCGAGGCTGCCACAAAGTCAACTTCCTTGTCTGCAAACTTGCCGATGGAAACCTGGTACCCACGTCGCCTGAGTTCAAGATATACGATGTTTTCAAGCTGGTGTCCGATATCTGATTCAGAATTCGCCAAAAGATTGTTTCTCAACCCCATATCTACGATATAGTACTTGCCCAAGGTCTTGAGGAAATTCCGGCCCTTGATATCATATCGATCCACCTTATAGAAAATGTAGCTGTCCAGCAAAGCCTGGAGATAGGCATCTACCGTATTGACAGAAATTTTCCTGCCGCTGGAAATGATGGTATCACAGATTTTCTTTGTGGAAAGGGGACTTCCGATACTACTTCCCAGAAGCTTGATGATTCGTTCAAGCAGAGCGACATCAGTGATGGCCTTGCGTTTTGCCACATCTTTTATCAATATCGTAGTATATATCCCCTCGATATAGGTTCTGATGACCGAATCCTGCTGTTCCAGCATCGGGACATAGGGGAAAGACCCATAGGTAAGGTATCGGGTAAAAGAAGTCATGGGAGTATCTTTTTCCGCATGGGTGAAATCAAGGTATTCGCTGAAGGACAGTGGCAACATCTGAATCTCTACATATCTACCTGACAGCAGTGTCGCCAACTCCCCTGAGAGCATATACGCATTTGACCCTGTGATGTACAGATCGACATTGTCTTTGATGAATAGGCTATCTACTGCCTTCTCGAAGCCCTTGCATTGTTGGACTTCATCAATGAAGACATAGGTATAGGTATCACTCTGCAATAATTCCTTGATATGACGATACAACGCATGGTAATCAAGGAGATCTTCATACTCAATTTTCTCAAGGTTTATCGATATGATTTGCCTGTCTTGTACGCCTTGTTGCTTAAGGTAATCGATGTATAGGTCAAGCAGTGTCGACTTGCCACAACGTCTGACTCCGGTGATCACTTTGATCAGATGCTTCTCACGCCAGGAGATCAACTCCTGTATGTATCCCTTTCTCTGTACTAGCGACCTTTCTTGGGTTTTCATAAACATAGTATAGCATAAAAAAGAAATATGCACTGTTTTTTCTGTGTATAGAAAAAACAGTGCATATTTCTATACTATTTTCTGATATATGTATTTCAGATCATAGGGCAAAGACATTGAGAAACTCATGGGATACGCCGATACACTTCGGATTAAACCGAAGGTTCTAGCAACAGAAAACTAGTCGGTTTCATCTTCTTCGTTCTCATCATCTTCTAGCGTGCATGCTGCAACTGCTTCGTGCAAGAGCAGTGAGCTGTCCAGTACCCTGCCATTTCTAGAGGCGAACCCAATCTGTAACGAAGCCCCAGAGAACTCCTTCTTGCAACTTTCCAAGAGGGAGAGCGTAAAGGAGCGTGCTTCGTCTGCATTATAGAAGGGCAGTACCATCGCTAGCCTGTTGTTTGTAAGGGTAAAGCTGTATGCGAGTTCGCCACTGAGCATGATCATCTTGTTGGCAATCTGTTCGGCTGGGCCTTTGGTGACATCAATAAGGACAAGGGTCAGGTCATAGTCCATATCTTGGGCATTTTCCAACTCGGTAGAGAGTATTGTACTGAAATCATTTATATAGGTATCGACAACCCTTGTTCGCTCATCCACCCCTAAAGGTGTTGAAGCTACGCTTACCTTTTCTTCTAGGGAAGCTTTCTCGGTCTCCACTTCCCTGGATTCGGAAATGGTGGGTGCCGTCTGCTGTGCATCGAATGCCTGTGTATCTTCTACCTGCTCTACCTTGGAAAGTGTAGGCTGCAGGACCTCTCTAATTTTAGGGGAACTTTTGACTAGTTCATCTTCAGGAGCCAAGGTTATCGCTGTGTTTTTATACTCGTCTGCAAGGCTTTGGCTGAAAACCATTTCATCGGAATGACGGTGCAAGGGGTCATCACCAGGGAGGGTGTATAGAGGTTTGTCATAAGCATTGGGTGGAAGCTTGTCAATCTCATCAGATAAGTCCTCATCACGCTTGCGTGCAACAAGAACTCCAATCTCTATCATGATCATTCCGATCAGCAATGGGAACAATTTCACCAGAACGTCATATATCTGTTCTTGGTTGATTGAGTAGAGAGGGAGTAGGTACCTTGATGCTACATAGAGCAAAACAAGTAGGATAAAGACGGTGAGGAACAAGCTGAGTAATATTTGTCGGCCATAGTGCTTATTTTCTGACATTAAAACCTCCCGGAGCAAACTTTACACATATACAAAGCTATAGTATCATACTTAGCATTAAAGATGAACAAAAGCAAGGCAAGAAAATGTGGACTAATCTTCACTTTCAGTACAATACTACTATATTTTATCCTTCTTGGTCTGCTAGGGGAGGAAGGGTTTCTCCATGCCCGTTCTATTAGGCGTGATTTGGAGCACCTCCGGCAAAGGCAAGAGGCCCTCGTATTGCAGGTCGATTCCTTGGAACAACAAAATACCCTTATGTCATCGCAGGATGCTTTGAAGGATGCGGCCTTTCGATTTGGCTATCAGGCAGAAGGGGAGCAGGTTTTTTATTTTACAGACGACGGGGATGGCGAGTATGGCCATCAAGAGGAAGATACCATTTCCAAAATGGAGAGCCAGACCTTCTCAGGTTTTTCAAAACCCTGGATTGCCCTCCTGTCCCTAGCCTTTTCTGCAATATTTACGATAGTATGGGCTGTAGGGACACAGAGGAGAGATAGACATAGATGAGCAAAGATCATGAAGAAGCGGAAGTCTTGTACAAGCAACTTCCAGGAACACTAGAAAAGACAGTCATGCTATTACAGGAGGACAAGGTAATGGTCCTGCCCTGTGATACAATCTATGGGCTATGTGCAAAAATGGGACCTGCTGAACAGGCCTTGAGGGCAGTCAAATATCGTGGGGAGACCAAGCCCTTTCTTGTACTAGCCACCCTTGAGCAAGCAAAACAAATCTGTAAAGTTCCCGAGGATGTTGAAGCGGCCTGGCCCTGTGCCCTCACTGCAATCCTGCCTAACCTCGATGGGAGCGGAACTACCGCTGTACGAGTTCCAGCAGACAGTTTCCTGCAGGAAGTCCTCACCAAGCTTGGCAAGCCGATATACTCAACCAGTGTCAATGAGTCGGGCTATCACACCATAACCAACATCACTGACATCATATTCTCTTTCAAGGACCGGGTCCCGGCTTTTGTCGTGGACTCTGAACATCAAGGAACAGTTTCCTCAACACTCATTGACTGCACGACCAAGCCGTATACCCTGAAGCGCTGTGGCCAATTTGATGCATCTAGTCTGCTTGGACTATAATCTTTCTTGCCTCCATATAGTACCTCTTCTCATTCGCTTCCCCCATGGAAAAGGTTTTTCTGGGTAACGCACTATCTTTGATAATGGTTTCAAAGAAGGTGTCCTTGGATACATTGGGAAGGATGATGGCCCCATTGCCTTCCTTTGCCCCTAGGCTTGCGGTAACCTCTTCCCCGTGAATGTAATCCACTGTTGCCTTTTTCTGTTCAAGCAAGGAATCTATGACCACTTGTAGGGTTCCTGCTGCAATGTTCGCTACTGCCTGTGATAGGTTGAACAGGTAATACACGTTCTTGTCACGATAGCCAAAGCGTTGGAACTCACTCTTTTCATTGATGAGCTTATGGAGTGTAGAGAGGTCAGAGACCTTCTCGATGACGACAAAGGAAGCGCATTTCTCGACTTCTGCCTTAAATGTTTCGAACTTGATACCAAAGAGAACCCTATGGATAGGTTCGAAGGCAAGACCAGGATCATAGATATTTTCCAATTCAACCATGGCGTACCTTGCCGGGTGGGTTTCCAATTGGTCTTGTGGGATGGTGAGCTTCACATCCTCCCAACAGCTTTTTGCTGTGGCAAGGCTGTGGTTTCCATCACCCATTGCATAGAGCAGTGGATTTTCTGGGTCGAGGTTGGTCTGAATCTTTTCAAGTGCACTGGCTATTGCAGCAAAGTCCTCATCCGAATCGACAACCCATGCACCCAGGGAGCCTCCCCCTGCCATGAGGGTGGTATCATAGGCCTGTCTCAGCTGATCTCTTTTTGCCGCTAGGGGCTCTATGACCGATCTCTCATGGTCGCTGATAAGCACCATGATGTGAGGCAGCTCCATAGGGGCATTCTTACGGATTTCTTTCCTTGGGGGTATGCGGCTGAGAATCGTACCTTCGGTAGCCCTGATCATTGACCGGGAACCAACCGAGTAGTCATACTGCTCTAGGTCCAACAGGACCAAAAGACCCCACCGGCCCTTTTTATACGTGTTTGTGGTACGGTGGACCAAGAAGAAACAGTGCCCAAAGGTGTCAAAAAGGGAATTCTTCAGATAGTCGGCCATATGAGCGTTGATAGCCTCAATTCGCTTCTCTGGTTCTGTATCCTCCAGATAGGCTTCCGGGAAAATGAGGTTCAGCGTCGAAGGGGCGCTACCTACATAGGCTTGGGCTTGTTCCCAATAGGATTTATCTGAAGTATACTGGTCACAGGCGACGACTGCCCATTTGGAGAGGTCCACTCCCGATTTGGGAAGAAGAATGTCTGCAGTTTGCAGGCCTAGGTTGTTCAAACGTTCTAACGTATTTGGCATGGCTAATCCTTAGTGTATTTTTGCTATGGTCTATGGTATGCCAATATGCAGTATCCAGCAAGATAAAGTGAGAAAAAAATGAGCAAGGCAATCATATTTACGGGGGGAGGCGGCCCGGACTCCCTGCCTGATGACCTTCTGGAGCAGGGAGATTACCTAATTGCTGCAGACAGTGGCTACGACAAGGCAAGACAGCTTGGTATTTCAGTACACTATGTCATCGGGGATTTTGACTCTACCGAGTTTGCACAGGAAGCCCTCGCCCTCAAACATGAGGTGCACTCTGTTGAGAAGGATCACAGTGATACCTACCTTGCCATTGAAAAGGCCCTCCAGCATTGTGACGGGGAGTATGTTCTGGTAGGTGGGGGAGGATACCGCCTCGATCACCTGATGCAGACCTACTCGCTGTTTTCCCATTTTGGTCCGCCTACACTCTGGTTCACCCGCTATGAGACCAATACTCTCGTTTCTTGTACAAAACGCTTTGAATCCTTGACCAAGGGCTCTGTTGTCAGCCTCTACCCGGCGACCCTTGAAGGGAAGGCAACTGTGAACGCTAGAGAGCTCAGATGGCCTTTGAAATCCTACCCGATGAGCTTCAGCTCCTTTTCCCTTTCCAACATGTGCACTGAAAAGTACCTGGAGGTGTCCCTTGAGGGCTCACCCATTTTTGTCAGTTTCCCAGTTGCCCGAAGTAGAGTTAAGGTGGTACGATAGAACAATGTTGCACACCAGAAGATTGCTGGCATTCTCCAGCAGAGTACACACCTATACGATGCTCCTGTACCTGTTTTTTTTCTTGGTATATCTTTCGAGCAGCTACTTTTTGGTCGAACAGGCATTCATCGATCTTCTGCAGTTTGCCCTCATTCTCATAAGCTGGACCAACTTGCTGTTCGGGCTTTGGATTATTGTCTTCTCTTTCATTGTATGGGGAAGTGACCGGGTGTTCCCGCTTTCTCCGATTGTGCTGACCCTTTTCAGGATGACAGGGGTGTTCCTTCTCAGCACACTCGTAGCTATCATAGAAAATCTGGTAACCGATGGGTTGGTTGTCAGTTAACAGGAGATATCCATGAACAATCCTCTCATCAGTGCCATACGTGGTGCCATCTGTGTCCAAAGTGATACGCCCGTTCTTATTGAGCAGGCAGCTTGCAAACTCTACTCGACAGTCCTTGAGGCCAATGGCTTGCAAGAATCTGATATAGCATGTCTCTTGCTTACCCAGACTGGAGATCTCAAGAGTTGTAACCCAGCTACCGGCTTACGAAAGGGAGGGTACTGTGCAACTACCCCCCTGTTCTGCATGCAGGAGCTTGAGATTGAGGGGATGCTTGAGCGTGTGATCCGTGTGATGATCATCACCAATACGGCAAAGATGCAGACCAAGCCTATTTTCCTCGATGGTGCAGAAAAGCTACGCCCTGACTTGGCTAATCTGGGGAACTAAGTAACCCATCCATACGAATGTAAATTTTACAAATAATCTCTAATATTTACTAAGTTTTTGAAAACTACTAAGGATACATCGGAAATAAACTTGGATGTATCTTTTTTTTATAGGTATAAGTCTTAATGAAAAATATACTAACCCATTTATATAAAACAAAATATAATATATTAAATACATAATGTAAGATTATTTATTACAATTGACAAAATATACATATTGCATGATACTTTTTACACTAAATGACTTGATGGGACTACTTATGAGTGTATCTATGAAAAAAATACTCACAATGAAAGGTATCAATACCCCAGGGCAAGCCCTTGAAAGAGGAGGCGTTGCCTCTTCTGAGGATCACTTGTATGTTGCCCTGTTTGGTCGTCCCCTCACTCTGGTCCTGACAACACTCACTCTTGTTACCTTGCTTTCCAATATCGATGGCGTGAAACGAATGTTTCGCTTCCTGTTAGGACAGAAGTCCGCTTGAATGGAGGTATCCTATGTATGTAACGGTCAGCAAAAGCTCTTTGCAGGGGAAGCTACAGGTCCCTGGTTCAAAAAGTCATACCATTCGCGCTATCTTGCTTGCAACGCTTTCCCAGGGAAAGAGCATCATCGACAACCCGCTTCTGAGCGGGGACGGAGAGAGTGCAATAGAAGCGGCAAAGGCCTTTGGTGCCAAAGTAACACTACTTGACCATCAGCTTGTCATCGAGGGTAGGGGAATCCCCCTTTGTGTGCCCGAAAAAGGTATCGACACGAAAAACTCAGGTACCACCACCAGCTTTGTCACCACCATGGCAACCCTGACGGAGGGGGAGACCTTCATCACCGGTGACGAGCAGATACAGAAAAGACCTATACAGGTCCTTGTTGATGCCTTGAGAAGCATGGGTTCTGATGTCACCATTATCAGAGAAAACTCACAAGCACCACCTATCGTGGTAAAGGGTGGTCTCCATGGGGGAAAGGTATGCCTGGATGGGTTCAATTCCCAGTTTGTCTCTAGCTTGTTGCTCTGCTCCCCCTTGGCTAGGGACAGGACTGAAATAACAGTAACGAACCCTTTGGAAAAACCTTATATCCAGATGACACTGGATTGGATGCGTCGCTTTGGGGCAACAGTACAGAGTAACGAGCCTGAGTACACCCACTTTATTGTTGAAGGAAATCAGCGGTACAAAAGTGGTAGGTTCGCCATATCCAGTGATTGGTCTGCAGTCGCTTTCCCCTTGGTGGCTGCACTTGTCTCAGACTCCCATCTTACCATTACTGGTTTGGACTTTTCTGATACCCAAGGCGATAAGCGGGTGGTTGACCTCCTTAGTGAAATGGGGGCAGACATCAGCAAGGATACACTTGCTGGGACCTTGACTGTCAGCGGTGGCAAGAAACTCAAGGGAGGGCTTGTCATCGACCTTGGGGACATCCCCGATGCCTTACCTGCACTGTGTGTGGCCTCTCTCTGCTGCGATGGGATGACTACCTTCACCAACCTTGCGCATGTACGTGTTAAGGAAAGTGACAGGGTACTGGTAATGGCTGAGGAGCTGGGAAAGCTTGGTGCGAAGATTACCATAGGGGACGATCATATGAACGTTTATGGGGGGCTCCCCCTCCATGGAGGAAACGTTGAGAGCCATGGCGACCATAGGGTGGCAATGGCCCTTGCCGCCGTTGCCCTCATGGTAGAGGGAGACGTACAGGTCAACGGAGCTGGTTGTACTGAAGTCTCCTATCCCAACTTCTTTACATCCTTCATACACTCAGGTGCTGCAATTGTCGTCCATGAAGATGGGCTCACGCCATGAATACGAGAAGGAAAAAGAATGTAACTATCCAAGACGTGGCGCAAGAGGCCCACGTTTCCATAGCCACAGTCTCCCGAGCCTTGAACAATCCTGAGGTGGTTGATGTCTCCTCCCAGAAAAAGGTCCTCGATGCAGTGAGAAAACTGGGCTATGCGATTAAACAGCCCCTACGGACCTCATCGATAAAAAGGGTCGCCTTCATCCTTCCCAGTGCCAGTAATGCATTCTTTTCGCAGATGCTGGAGGGGGTACTTACCGCCTCCAGCAAGATGGGGTACCAGATGCTTGTCTACAGCTGTCATGGTGAGCCTTTAGAGGAAATGGAATGTTTGCACTCAGTCCATCAGGCCAATGTTGATGCACTTCTGTTCTGTCCGCTTACCGACGGATCCGCAAAAACTGTTACCGAGCTGTTCGCCCCTGATTTTCCCCTCCTCATACTCTATAGGAGGCAGTTTCTCAAGACAGCGGTTCCTCATCTGTATTATGACAATGTGCAGGGTGGCTATCTTGCAACCAAGTTGCTACTCAAGCAAGGGCACCGCAACATAGCCTTCTTCATTGGCTTCTGGCAAGAACCTGCAGAGACCAAGCAAGAGATTCTCTCGTTGTTGGATGATCCAAGAAGGGGCAGCTACTCCTCCCTGGACCGCCTCAGCGGCTATAGGGAAGCCCTGTGTGAGTTTGGTCTTGAACTAGACCCGACTCTGATCACCACAACAAGCTATGACTTTGCCAGTGGCTATGAAAAGACCAAGGCGTTCCTTTCGACCCTAAGGGACTTTGATTCGGTCCTATGTGGCAACGACATCGTGGCAGCGGGGGTCTTGCAGGCGCTGAGGGAGCAGCATATCCAGGTGCCAAAGCAGGTGTCAGTTATAGGCTATGATGACTCCAACCTTGCGAGCATCACCAGGCCTGAACTCACTTCAGTCCATCAGGACCCACAAAGGCTGGGAGAGGAATCTGTACACATGCTTAGTCTGCTCTTTGCCCAGGAGAAGGTTGGGGACAAGGTCTTGGATACATTTCTTACCATACGCAATTCGACTGCGATGAGGCAGTAGATAGGCATACAAGATGAGGTTCCTTTGCCCATTGATTTTAACCCAAAAAAGAGACATACCAATGGTATGTCTCTTTTTTGAGTCAAGCCGTCTGTCAGATTCGAACTGACGACCCCGAGATTACAAGTCACGTGCTCTGGCCAACTGAGCTAAGACGGCAAAAAGAACATTTGCAATATACCGGTAGGGCAATGAGTCTGTCAAGGGCTTCCAGAAAATTGACTATTCCTCTTGGATGATAAGAGAGGATTTTGTTTTTTTCTGTAATCAAGGTTGACAAAAATCTCAATACTAGGTAATGTACGGTTGTCTTTGGCAAATGGAGAGGTTCCCGAGCGGCCAAAGGGGGCAGACTGTAAATCTGTTGGTTACACCTTCGAAGGTTCGAATCCTTCTCTCTCCAAATGGAGGCCTTCTTCTCAGAGGAAGGCCTTCTTTCCGTCATACTACACATTTAGAGGTGTCAATGAGCTGTTTCTACGAGAAAGGTCTCCAATTCGAATGTACCGGTTGTAACTACTGTTGCAGCTGTGAGCCCGGATTTGTGTTTCTTTCTCCAAAGGACTTGAAGAGGGTATCCTCTCATCTTGGCATTTCCGAAGAGGTATGTATCACAACCTATTGCCGTACTGTTCCCATGGGCAATTTCGGTATGATCAGCTTACAAGAAAAAAAGAATTATGACTGTATTTTCCTGACTGAGAAAGGATGTTCTGTCTACAAAGGTAGACCAGAACAGTGTCGCACGTACCCGTTCTGGAGTAGCATAGTGGAAGACAAAGCTGCATGGGAGGCTGAAATGGCTTCATGTCCTGGTATGGGAAAAGGAAGACTGTACACCAAAGAAGAGATAGAGAAGTTGCTTGAAAACAGAACGAGCAACCAACCCATTATGAAGTTTTAGGCCCATATGGCTAAAATTTCAGATGATGTCCTTGATCAGATCAAGGCTAGGCTCTCTATCAGTGATGTAGTCTCTGAGTATGTCACCCTTTCCAGTAGGGGGGGGCGCCTTTGGGGGCTCTGCCCTTTCCATCAGGAAAAGACCGCCTCTTTTTCTGTAGTCGATGACCAAGGTTTTTACTACTGTTTCAGCTGCAAAAAGGGTGGTTCCATGTTCGCCTTCATCATGGAGATGGAAAAGGTCTCCTTCATCGAATCGGTGAAGATGCTTGCCTCCAAGGCAAATGTCGAACTCGCAGAAGAGAGTCCCCATGAAAAGCAGAAACGCTCTCTCAATGAGACCCTGTATGACCTCTACGACAAGATAGCCGGTTCCTTTAACTTTATCCTGCTAAAATCCAAGCAAGGACAGAAGGGCAGGGAGTACTTGCAGTCTAGAAATGTACACCCTGACATGTGGGAGCGATTCAAGCTGGGGTATGCCCCAGACGATGCTGATTGGCTGTATGATTTCTTGAAGAAACAACATTATAGTGATGATATTCTCGCCATGAGCGGACTATTCACCCATAAAAATGCTACCTATCCCCTCTTCAGGGACCGCCTGATGTTCCCCATACGAACGTGGCAGGGCAAGACGGTAGCCTTTGGTGCCCGTGATCTCTCCGGTACCAGCAAGGCAAAGTACATCAACACCCCTGATACACCGATCTATAGTAAGAAACACAACCTCTATGGCCTGTATGAGTCCCTGGATACCATAAAGAAAAGCCAGCATGCGATACTCTGTGAAGGTAACTTTGATGTGGTCGCCATGCACCAAAGCGGATATACCAATGCTATGGCACCCTTGGGAACATCCTTCACAGAAGAGCAAGTAAAATTGCTGCGGCGCTACTGTACCAAGGTCACTACGCTCTTCGACAGTGATGATGCCGGCCAAAATGCCACGGCAAAAGCTCTGGTACTTGCCCAGAGATTTGGACTGGAGAACAAGGTGCTCAAGCTAACCAAGGCGAAAGACGCTGCAGAGCTTGTGGAGTTGGAGGGGGAGCAAGCATTGAAAAGTGACCTGCAAACCTCTTTGCAGGGGTTCCATTATCTTGTAAATAATGCTGTTAAGAGGTATGATGCAACAACGTCCAAAGGAAAGTCTGCTGTTTTTATGTCTGTCAGACCATATTTGGATGCCACGGAGTCGGCGATTGAGAAGGAAGCTCTCATAAAACATCTCTCTATGTTGCTTAATGTTGACGAATCGTCAATAATTGACGATTATTTGCGTGGTAAGCAATTCGTTGCAAAACCGGATGTACAAGCAACATCGGTTGGTGTCAGGCCTCTGAATCCTGCAACCATCTCTGTAGACTTGTATGCCATGTTGACCTTGGTTAACAATAGGGGTTTGTATCTGCAGACACGATACAAACTGGTTGTTGAGGATCTTGAGGACAAGGAGGCTGAAGCTCTGTACAACGTATTGGAAGATGCTGCTCGAGAGGATGTCGGGAAGAACGACGAATACATTTTGCAGATGATTGACGATCCGCAGCTTCGCAGTGATGTTACTCTCTCCTTTACCATGGAGGAGTTCAAGATGGCACCACTGAAGGTGCTCAATGAAGCGGTGAATCGGATTCAACTCAGAAACTACGAAAAGAAACGGTTGAGCAACAAAAGGTTGCTAGACATCAGCCTCAGTGATGGCACATCAGATGACGGGATCGAGGATTTGCTCCGGGAAAAGACAGAGATTGATGCAAAGATCTCTCTCCTTAGGCAGGCCCTTGGACAGGACACTATAACAGGTAGGTAATTATACAGATGCTCGATGAAAATATTTCGCAAATTATCATTAAAGACTTGGTCGCATATGCAGCTTTGAAGGGGCATGTCTCAAAAGATGATATCCGCAAAGCATTAGGTGCGGAAATGGCTACCGAAGAAGCGGTTGATGAGATTTTGCAGACTTTAGGAGAATTGGAGATTCCTGTGACTGAAAGTGACAAGTCCCAAGTCTCCAGTATCTTCGTTGAAGATCCGACAGATGATGATATAGATACCGACATTGGAGAAGATCCCGATGATGACTTACTTGAAGACTCCCTTGCAGACGAAGAGGACGATGTTGTCGAGGATGGTGCCATTGATGATTATCCCACCAAGGAGCCTGCCAAGAAAAAGGTAGTTGCCGATGGGGATGATGATGCAGACGACGATGAAGAGGATGCTGAGGAAGACGAGAGTGATGACTCGATGAAACGTGCCTGGAGTGGCATGAGCACCGACGATGATTCTGCTGGTGGAAACCGCTTTGTAGACATCTCATCCCTCAACGACCATGATAGCGATACCGAACATGTACGTCACAATACCATTTTGGGCACTGATAAGAGTGATTCCTCAGGGGATGACCCCATACGCCTCTACCTTCGTGAGATTGGTAAGGAAAACCTGCTTACCGCAGAACAGGAAGTGGAGCTGAGCAAGAAAATGGAAGACGGGGCCTTGATCATCAAGGAAGTCATCCAGGAAAGCGGAATCATGATCACGCGTTTCTACGACATCATCAAGACGCTCAATACCAAGATGGAAGGACAGGAAGAGGAGTACAACGCTAAGGAATACAAGGATCTGATGAGCAATCAGAAGCGTTTTACCCAGTACTACAAGGAACCCCTGAAGGAAGTCCAGGCTGCCTTGAAGAACTACATTGCGAAGAAAGAGCAGATGATCAGCAGTGGTGAGGATGTGTTCCATGATGAGAGCTTGGGCAAGAGTCGTCTTATCCTGCTCAAGAAACTTGGGAAGATAGACCTGCAGCCAGAGGAGATAACCTCCTTTACCCATGACTTTGTCTCTTCTGAGAATAAGATCCGCTCCTACAAGGAGAAGAAGCAGCAGTTGGAGAACAAGCTGCATATCTCCACCCCTAAGGAACTGCGCCAGTTGGGCCGTGACCTTGCAACCCAGAGCCGCTGTTCCCTCATAGAAGAGGAACTCCATCTTACCAGCGATACCATCAAGGACCTTATCCGGGAGCTTCAGCTTACAGACAAGGACCTGAAGATGATTGAGTACCAGTTTGAGGAGTGTTGTGAGAACATCCTTGTTCACTCGACCAAGATAAAATACGGGCAAAAGATGATGAAGGATGCGAAGGACCGACTTATTCGGGCCAACTTGCGCCTTGTTGTCTCCATTGCCAAAAAATATACTAACCGTGGCCTGCACTTCTTTGACTTGGTCCAGGAAGGGAATATCGGCCTTATCAAGGCAGTTGAGAAATTTGAATACCGCAAGGGTTTCAAATTCTCTACCTATGCAACCTGGTGGATACGACAGGCTATCACCCGTTCCATCAGTGACCAGGCACGGACCATTCGTGTTCCTGTACATATGATAGAACAGATCAACAAGGTTGTGCGGGAATCCAGGATGCTGATGCAAGCCCTCGGTCGCGAACCCACCGATGAAGAAGTGGCTGAGAAACTTGGATGGAACGAGGCAAAAGTCAAGGCAGTCAAGAATGTGGCACGTGAACCCATCAGTCTGGAAACCCCGGTAGGTGAGGAAGAAGACTCTTTGCTTTCCGACTTCATTGAAGACAAGGAAGTTGAGAACCCTGCAACCCAGACAGCGTACTCCTTGCTTCAGGAACAGCTGAAGGACGTTCTGGCAACGCTTCCTGCCCGTGAGCAAGAGGTCTTGAAGATGCGCTTCGGCCTTGAAGACGGTTACTCATTGACACTTGAAGAGGTAGGGTTGTATTTTGAAGTTACCAGAGAGCGTATCAGGCAGATTGAAGCCAAGGCTCTGAGAAGGTTGCGTCACCCCAAGCGCAGTAGGAAATTGAAGGATTTCATTTGATATATACCAGGAGAGAATGATGGAAGAAGCAGAAGTTTTCGCAAAACTCAACCAATTGCAGGAGGATCTTACCGGTAGGTTCTCCCTTGAGGAAGAGATTGTTAAGTTGCCGAGGGATTTGAAAGTCAAGCAGGAGCTGCTGGACAAGATCAACAAGGAATATATCGAAGAGAATGATAGGAGTGAACAGGCAAAGAATGATCTGAAAAGCCTTCGTATCCAGTATGAGGACTCTGTCCGGGCTCGAGAGAATTCCGAAAAGCAGATGGAGCTGATAACCACCCAACGTGAGTTTGAAGCACTGGAGAAAGAGATCAAGGATGCTGCGTCTAAAGAACAGAGTCTCCTGAAGCAGTTGCATGCCAAAGAGAAGCAGGTCCATGAGTTTGCGGATAGCCTTACTGAAAAAGAACAGCTGATGAATCTTCAGCAGGGAGAGGTGGACTCCGAATCCAACAAGATTGAGGCTATGCTCGCTGAGAAGAAAAAACAGCTTTCCTCTCTGGAAAAGAAGTGTAATTCCTATCTTGGTTCTGATATCACCGAAGATTTGTACAATAAGTTCGGTAATATCGTAAAGAACAAGAAAGGCAAGGGTATCGTCCCCATTCACGGTCTTGTTTGTCAAGGATGTCATATTGTGCTTCCCGTCCAGTTTGTCAATGATGTTCGCAGTGAGAAGCAGATCAATTTCTGCCCCTACTGCAGCAGAATCCTCTTCTATGAGGACGTTGAAGGTGGGACTGAGATGTTTGCCAAGCCAGGAGATACCATTGATTCTGAGGAAGGTGGACTTTCTGATTTTGTTGATAGCAGTGAATTTGACGATTTGCTCTAGGGTTTTTAACCTCTCGGTTGAGAAATCCCAGTCCTCTTAAGGGGCTGGGATGAATAATTCCGAAAATATTTGTGTTTTCCTTCTGAAAATATTAGGAGTGAGTGGGAGTGTCAGGCACGGCATAGTATTGTTGGCGAATAGATCGGCAGCAGGATCCTGAAAGAGCACGTCCAAAGTGAAATACGGGTGAGATTGTCTCTCTCTCTCCTTATTTCAATTTGACCGATTTTCTCATTGGTAAAAAGGATAAAACCTTGACAAAATCTTGGTCGACCCATATAGTTCAGTTAGATTTATCCATCATGATGTGGAAGGAGTTCGGAGGTCGCTAAGGCGCCTTCTTGTGATGAGAATGCAGGAAAAAACTTACGTAAAGTAGGTTTGAATATGTTAGGGCTGGGCAAGCCCTCTAAGCTTGTGGAGAAGGTGTCAGTCATAGAAACTTCGGTTCCTACGCAGTCTTTTGTGAAGCAAGAAGTCCATCGGTCTTAAGCAGATGGGTATGTCACGGTAAGCTAGATGATCGCGGGCGGCCGCAAGGCCGCTTGAGGAAAGTCCGGGCTCCATAGGACATGATGCCGGGTAACACCCGGGAGCGGTAACGCTATAGAGAGCGCCACAGAAAATATACCGCCGGTTTACCGGTAAGGGTGAAATGGTGGGGTAAGAGCCCACCGCATCTCTGGTAACAGCGATGGCAGGGCAAGCCTCGTCAGGAGCAAGACCAAGCAGCAGGTAGGGCGGTCCGTCTTTTGCCTGCGGGTAGGTTGCTAGAACCTATTGGTAACAATAGGTGTAGATAGATGATCATCAGAAACAGAACCCGGCTTATTGCTTACCTTTTTTATGATACTTGAGGGAGAATAGCGTATGCAAAGAAAACATATTCTTGCGTATTTGCTCTTCTCCCTTTTTCTTTTTTTTCTGCTCTCTTCTTGTTTTCTATCCTCTTCTGGAGATGGTAGTAGGCTTGCCTCTGAAGCTAAGTATGGGGAATTAGAGAGGAAGACAGCCTTGATGCTCTCTAAGCGAATCGAAGCTGAGCCTCTCTACTATCGAGGTGTTGCCTTGCAACAGCTTGATAGGAAAGAGGATGCCTACCATGTGCTCAAGCTCTACTTCGCCATTGCAAAAGGAGATGATGACCATCTGGTAGAGGCCCATCGCCTGATGTGTTTGCTGTCCTTGGATGCGAATACCCCCTTGTCAGGGATATCGAGTGGCCGTTGGTTGGAAGAGCGTATGGTATTGGAAGAGCGTGAAACTCGAGCATACTATCAGGCTCTTCTGATGATTGGCGACAGCAGAGAGGCTGCTAGGATATTTGAGCTCTATCTGAAGGATACGATCGAACCCTATGCCTATGCACAGATGGTACTAGGCACCCTACCTGATAGGGAAAAGCTCCAAAAGGCTTTTGTCCCCCTTTCCCCACTGCAGCAGCTTACGTTGCTACAAAGTGTCGCTTCTGATACTCTTGATCAAGAGAGAGCGACCCTTTTGCTCTCTCTTGCAATCCCTTTGGAACAGGCGTTCGAAGGCAGGGCAGAACTTGTTCAGGTATACAGCTTGCTACAGGCTCTGTACGGCTATGCAGACGTAAGGGTCCAGCAAAGGAAGTACAGTACGCTTGCACAGAATTTTTTATAAGAAGGTACTCATGAATGCATTTGAAATGATCAAGGATGATCTTTTACTGATACAGAACCCCTCACGCTACACAGGTGGAGAGTTCCATTATGGAGAGAAGGACTACAGCAAGGTAACATTTCATACCGCCATGTGCTTTCCCGATCTCTACGAGATTGGGATGAGCAACAATGCAGTAAGGATTCTCTATGACATTCTCAACAGGATGGAAGAGGTCTACTGTGATCTGGTATTCTCAGTTGCCCATGATTTTGAGGCTCTTCTCAGAAGACGTGAGGTCCCGCTCTATACCCTGGACAAGTACATACCCTTGAACGAGCTCGACCTGCTGAACATTTCCATCGGGTATGAGATGTGTGCGACAAACATCCTGCAGGTACTCGAACTTGGCGGTCTCTCCTTACATACCTCCGATCGGAAGGAAACTGATCCCATTGTCATCTGTGGCGGACCGGCTGCCACCAATCCCCTTCCGTTTTCTCCCTTTGTCGATTTTGTCTATATCGGAGAGGCTGAGGGCGGGCTGCAAGAGCTGGTAGGGATGATGCTGTCCGGCAAGAAGAAGGGCTTTACACGAACTGCACAGATAGAGGCTCTGAAGAGTATCGACGCGCTCTGGTATCCTGGCAAGACAAAGGCAATACGTGCTGTGGATACCACCTTTGCAAGTATTGAGGACCATACATACAGGCATTACGTTGTTCCCAATTTTAAGGTTACCCAGGACAATGGGGTGGTTGAAATCATGCGTGGTTGTCCAAACAGCTGTCGTTTCTGCCATGCCGGTCAATTCTACAAGCCCTACAGACAGAAGCAATATGATACCATTCGCGCCCAGGTGGCGCAGAATGTCTATGACTTCGGTTTCAGGGAGGTCACGCTCTCCTCTTTGTCCAGTGGTGACCACCCATACATCAAGGAGATCATAGAAAACCTTCACTCTGAGTTTGGAGCAGACCATGTCTCCTTCTCACTTCCTAGCCTCAAGGTGGATACGTTTGCCTTGGGAATCCTCGAACAGCTTTCTGAAGTTCGTAAAAGCGGACTTACCTTCGCTATCGAGACCCCTGTGGAAAGCTGGCAGCTGGCTATGAATAAGCTGGTTCCTCTGGAGCAGGTCATTGCAATTGCTAGGGAAGCCAAGGGTAGGGGATGGAAGCTGGCAAAATTCTACTTCATGATAGGCTTACCTTTTGTTGATAGGGAGCGTGAGAACCAAGCGATAGTTGATTATCTGGGACAGGTCTATGATGCAAGTCATATCAACATGAACATCAATATTGGTACCTTCATTCCCAAACCTCATACCCCCTTCCAGTGGGCACAACAGCTTACACCCCAACAGTCATATGAGCAGCTATCATCGCTTAAGCGCAGCATCCAAGAGAGGATACGCGGGTGTAAGGTAAGTTATCATGAGCCGAATATCAGCTATCTGGAAGGTCTCATCAGCCGTGGGGACGAGCGCTATGCTTCTGTCATAGAGAGTGCCTACAAAAAGGGATGTCGACTTGATGCGTGGGATGAACATCTCCAGTCTGAACTGTGGATGCAAGCGATTGCAGAAGCTGATTATGACCCCTCTGAGTCAATCTTCAAGCCCCTGTCCACTGTAGAGGCCCTGCCTTGGGACTCCGTTTCCATGCGTGTCAGCAAGAAGTTCCTGAAACAGGAGTTTGAGCAGGCTAGGAATCTCTTGCTCACCGAACGTTGTCTGCCTGAGTGTGACCATCTCTGTGGTGTCTGCAACAAGCAGATCGAGGTAACTGATACAAAGCATGAGGATACCGTTTTAGAGGAGCTTAAGGAAACCCAGCAAAAACTTCCTCCTAGGGTCCTTCCTGTCTATCAGAGCAAGCAGGTCCTCATAACGTATAAGCGGACCGGCAGGTCCCTCTTCATCAGCCATATCAATGCGATGCGCAATTTTGAGATGTCATTCCAGCGTAGTGGTCTGAACCTGCAGTTTACCCAAGGGTACAACCCCAAACCCAGGCTTGAGTTTGTGAACCCCCTTTCCTTGGGAGTAAGCGGGGACAATGAGGTACTGCTTGCAGAGTTGATGATCCCCCAAGATATGGATGAGGATGTTGTCAAGGAAACCCTGCAGAAGAGCCTGAATGAGGGGTATACCCTCAAGAAAGTGCTCTTTATGGACCTGGGCAAGAAACACACCCTCGCCAAGTTCATCAAGGGAAGCATCTACCTTATCAACACCGAGAAAAGCCCGGAGTATGAGAAGGTCCTGCGTTCCTACCTTGGCAGCCCTAGTGACGATCTCTTGGTAAATCAGAAAGGTGAATATCTCTATGAGGTACGGGTTGCTGGTGAAAAGAATATGGTCAAGACGGTATTCGGAACCGAGGTGGACAAGTTTACCATTGCATCACAGCTTACTATCCGCCGTACAAGCATCTGTGCAGGTACCTGGGATGAGGACTACATTGAGTTCTTCACCAGGCTGACAGATGAGTATCAACAGAAGCTTGCCGATGGTGCAAAGTAGGGCAAGTTCATACATGTGTTTTTACATACAGAAAGGCCTCTGCTAGATGCAGAGGCCTTTCTGTAGTGATGTAAAAGGTTTTGCGTATATACCCTACATCTCAGGCTTTGCAATATGGCAGTTGTAGTAGTGCGTATCACTGAACCGTACCATAGGGGGATACTGGTCTTCACAGATTTTACCTACCTGCTTATGGCACCTTCCTGCAAAAGGACAACCCTTGGGTTTCTTTGCAGGATTAGGAAGACCTCCTTCCAGGCGAATGGGATCCTTTTGCTTGGTGGGGTCAACTTCAGGCATAGCAGAGAGCAGAGCCTCAGTATATGGATGGAAAGGCTTGCCCATGACTTCATCACGTTTGCCATACTCACAGATCTTTCCTGCATACATCACCATGATCGTATCACTGAGATAGTTGATAACATTCAGGTCATGGGAGATGAAGAGGTAGGTGACATCGCTGTCATGCTGCAGGTCATTGAGCAGATTCAAAACCGATGCCTGTACTGAAACATCCAAGGCACTGGTAGGTTCGTCGCACACAATCATTTTGGGAGAGATCGAGAGAGCTCTGGCGATGGCTACCCGCTGTTGTTCGCCACCGGATAGCTGGTTAGGCTTCTTTGTCAGATACTCGCCTCCCAGGTCAACCTTGTGCAACATGGAGATTATCTTTTTTCTGCGCTCTTCCTTCGAATGCATGTGCAGAAGCCGTTGCATAGGACGCCCTATGATCTGTTCCACAGTATGCGAAGGATTGAGGCTCCGCCCTGGGTTCTGGAAAATAAGCTGTATATCCTTAAGTGTTTCAGCTTTCCGATGATTCCAACCTTGGGTTATATCCCCGCCATCAAAGGTAATAGTACCCTTTGTTGGCTTATAGAGGCCTGCAACCATATGACCGGTTGTGGATTTTCCACATCCTGACTCACCTACAATACCCATGACAGTTCCGCTTTTGACATCCACATCAATACCATTGACTGCGTAAATCTTGCGCCTGGTTCCATATATCTTATGCAGTTCTGAAAGCTCCAGGATCGTCTTAGATTCCTTGGGTGCCACTTCACGTACCCTAGGCTGTCGCTTCTTCTTGATGGTTTCCTCTATGTCCTCAGCATATGCACGATCACAGGCTGCACTATGGCTCTCTTCAATGATCCGTATTCCGTACGTGGCTTCACACGTATCATTTCGCGCATCACAGCGATCGGCATAGGGGCAACCGCCCTCTACGATACCACGACGGCGTACATAGCCTTTGATGGTGTTGAGCTTGGTATTCTCCTTGACTACTCCACCACGAGGCATGCAGTTGATCAAGGCTCGGGTATAGGGGTGGGAAGGGTGTTCGAATATCATGGCCTTAGGACCCTGTTCGACCACCTCCCCGTTATACATGACCACTATCTGTTCCGATACCTTGTTGATGACACCCATATCATGGGAGATATAGATGAGGGACATGTTCAGCTTGTCCTTGAGATCCTTTATCGACTCTAGTATTACAGCCTCTGTAGTTACGTCCAAGGCTGTAGTAGGTTCGTCAAGGATCATAATGTCAGGCTTGCACAGGATAGCCATGGCAATACAGATACGCTGCTGGATACCACCGCTGATCTGATGGGGGTACCGTCTGGCAGTTCCCTTTGGATCGCCGATGTTCATCAGTTCCAGAGCAGCAAGCGAAGCTTTCCTGGCATCCTTTTTGTTCAGCTTCTGGTGCATCATGCCCACCTCATCGAGTTGGAACCCGATGGTGAGGGCAGGGTTGAGGCTGGTTGAGGGATTCTGGAAGACCATGGCGATACGGTTTCCACGTATCTTGTCCATTTCAGACTCCGTATTCTCCGTAAGGTCCTTGCCGTTGAAGATGATCTTTCCATCCATCTCTGCATTAGTGGCGAGATAGCGCATTATAGAGAATGCAAGGGTAGACTTACCACACCCTGATTCTCCAATTATGCCGATGGACTCATTCCTGCCCAAGGAGAGTGATACATCACGCACCGCAGAGAATTTACCGTCGAAGGTATTGAATTGGACATTCAGATGTTGAATATCAAGTATTTTATCGTTCATGAATTAGTACCTTGCTGACAAAGTCAGAGAAAATCGAGATAGCTATGACCAGGGAGGCGATAGCAAGGGCGGGAAAGAGAACAGCCCAAGGAGCCTGTGAGATGATAGGCTTGTTTTCGATGACCATCATTCCCCAGTCTGGGGTAGGGGGTTGTAAGCCCACTCCCAAGAAACCCAAGGATGCGACCATCATGATGGAGTAGGCAAACCGTGCGGTTGCCTCTACTATGATTGGTCCAGTGGTGTTGGGAAGGATCTCAACAAACATGATATAGAGGTGGCTTTCTCCTCTGATCCTTGCAGCCGAAACATATTCCTGGCTCTTTTCAGTCAACAAGACACCTCGGGATACCCTTGCTGTTGCAGGGATGAAGGCGATTGAGACGATAAGGGAAAGTGAAAAGATGCTCGAGTCACCTAAGATTCCCAATACCACCATGGAAAGTACCAAGGGAGGTATCGCCATGAGAATGTCCATAGCTCGCAAGAAGGTAGCATCAACTTTTCCAGAAAAGTATCCAGCGATAAAACCTAGAAGCACACCCAATACTGTTGAGACAATGGAGGTCATGAGGGCAACAGTAAGGATTGACCTGCTTCCATATACAATTCTCGATAGGATATCACGACCCATGCTGTCGGTGCCCAACAGGTGTCCAGCTTTACCAGGGGCTGTCATCTGATTAGCAGAATCCATGGCTGTATGCGTATGACTCACAATAAGCGGGCCAAAAATTGCTATACCTATCCATAGGACTAAAATTGTAATCCCTATAATTGCAAGGGGGTTTTTTTTCAATTGAAACATAAAGTATTTCATTATTTCTGACCTCCTTGTAATCGGACTCTTGGATTGAGATAGCTGTACAGGATATCTGTCGTCATTGTTGAAAGGGAGAAGATGACGGTAATCAACAGGACGCACGCCTCAATGAGGGGAACGTCTCGCGTCTTGATCGCAGTCATCAGCAAACTGCCCATCCCTGGGAATCCAAAGAGCGTTTCCACGACGACAAGGCCTCCGAACAACCAACCCATATTCATGCCAATGATCGTGATCGTAGGCAATAGGGCGTTCTTCAGGGCATGTCTGAAGATTACATACTTGCGTGGCATTCCCTTCAGTACGGCTGCCCTGATATAGTCAGAATGCATAACCTGGATCATGGAGGAACGTTGCATTCTGGATACATACCCAAACATGACAAAGGTTATGGATAGGGCAGGCATTATCAGAATTTCCAGGTTGCTGAACAGGCTTTCCCCTATGGGGATGACACTGACTATGGGTAACCATTTCAGCTGTACACCGAAGACGGTGATAAGGAAAACTCCGGAGACAAACTCTGGTAAGGCCATGGTAGCCAAACCAAAGAACGAAATTATTGAGTCTGTGGGTTTGTTCTCCTTTACTCCTGCCAACACGCCAAAAAACATGGAGAGCGGTACAAAGATAAGAAATGCTGCCAAGGCGAGAATCATGGAATGTCCTACCCGACGCCAGAGAATCGAATTGATCGAAACCCCTTGCATATAGATGGAATCGCCAAGATCACCGGTGACAACCCCTCCAACCCAACGAAAGTACCGTTGGAGTACAGGATCGTTAAGCCCCCTTGCTTCACGAAGGGCAGCGACTGCCTCGTCAGTGGCACTCTGTCCCAAAATCATCTGGGCGACATCTCCTGGCATGATCTCTACCAGCATGAAGATGATGAAGGACATAACGGCCAGGGTCACAAGTAGTGACCCCAGCCTCTTTATAAGAATACTTAGTGTTCTGTTCATTTTATATCTGTGTATTTGTACTGAGGAATCATTGTCAATGGTTGTTTGTAGTCAATGATACTATCGTTGATAGCTACAAGGTAAGGTACCTGCAAATTCAACAGTGAACCTTCCTCATAGAAAACTTCCTGTAAGTCGTGGTAGAACCCAAGTCTTTTCGCTTCATCACTCTCGGCAGTAATCTTATCAATAAGAGTATTGATACGAGGATTATCCAAGTGTGATTCATTCCAAGGCCCACCGCCTCTGAAGGCAAGTGCCAAGAGCATGGAGGGATCTATCCGTCCACCCCATCCAGTGATGGATGTAGGGACATTGAGCCAGTACTGGGAAAGGTACACGTCTCGAGTAAAACCCTTGAGATCTAAATTAAAACCTGCAGGAGCAGCGAGTTCCTTAAGGGTCTGAGCAAGTTCCTTTCCAAATGGGTGATCAGAAGCATAATACACTTCAACTTTTACCCCATTGGGATACCCTGCTTCAGCGAGCAAGGCCTTGGCTTTCTCAATGTCACGTCCTCGTAGGGGAATTTCCTTATACTCTGCAAGCATGTTCATGATGGGAGTCTCATTGTATTCGGCCCCTGAACCAAGATCCATCTGTGTCACACTCTTAGCAAGAATCTGAGGATCCATAGCATATTTGAGGGCAAGACGGACACGGTTGTCATCCCAAGGCTTCATATCAACATTCATGGCAATGAATCGTTGTTCCTGATAAGGGGAGATAACGCTTAGGCCCTCAATCTCAGAAAGCCTTTTCTTTATGACTGGGGTTAAAAAGGGGACCACGTCTACACGGTCAGCTTCCAACATTGATACACTGGCATCGATGTCACCTACAAAATAGATCTGGATCTTATCGACTTTAGGAAGGGTGGGGTCCCAGTAGTTGGGGTTTTTCACCATGACGATAGACTCTTTGGGAATATACTGGCTTTTCATGAACGGACCGGTTCCCATCGGGTTTGATTCGCCAGATTGGGCGTAATCATAGTCACTGGAAAGCATAGCCATGTTGTAGTCAGTCATCAGATAGATGAAGGTAGGCCGTGCTTCCTTCAGATTCATGATTACTGTGTACTTGTCTGGAGTCTCAATTGATCCGACAACACTAAAGTCATTTTTCTTCAGGTGTCCAATTGCAGGGTCCTGTGTGCGTTCGATGGTATACCTGACATCATCAGCATCGAAGGCCGATCCATCATGGAAGGTGACTCCTTCACGCAATTTGAAAGTCCATTTTTTCCCGCCATCTGTCGACCATTCTGTTGCCAACACAGGATCAAGTTCTCCTGTTTCGGCATTGATCTCTACAAGATACTCGTACATCGAGCTGTTCATGGAAAAGACCTGACCATCCCAGACGCCAGGAGTTATAAGCCCTGGTACCTGTTCAGCTATCCTTATGACTTTTTCTGTGGATTTTACTTCCTTATCACCTTTAGCAAATACGGGAAGAGCTATTAGCACAACAATTAGAAACACAAATAGTGCTTTTCGTTTCATATATACCTCCATAAAACGTTTGTAGGTTCCAGAGCATGTACTAGTATAGATATTGGAAATTTGAAAATATTTCCTATTCGTACATGGTTAGTCTCAAGAACTGAAACCGACAACTTAATTAAACTTGGAGAATGGCACTTTGTCAAGCCCATACAATGTATAAAATAAGTCAATTTTAAGGTAAAAATACATCAGTATATGAAGCTTGAAAAACAGTATTCTCTTCGTGTTTGTACGTGCATTATTTCTTGTATTTTTTTGTGTTTACCTGATAAAACGGAAAATATTTTACTTGGATTGAATCTTTAGTAGAAACAACACCTTGCATTACAATGAATAAAAAAAGCTATCTTATGTAAGGATATCCTATTACTACTAATTGCAAGAAAAAATTATCTCTACTCTCCAAAAAAAGTATTACACTACGTATTGCAGAGAATAATCGCATATAATTCTTAAAAAAATGAGCCACAAAAATATTCAAAAAACAACAATAGTGTTGAGATGCTTGTACTATTTTTAAGGTTGTGTTCAAACAATGCAGGGTTAAGAATGTTGCATTCAGTCATGGATGATTCTCGTATTGCCCACCCACAACTTGGTATATCTGTTGTTTTGGTGAGTTTTTGCTCGGAAACCCTAGATGAAACAACAGCTCAAACCCAACGAGGCAGGTCTGAGCTGTGAGAGTATTCCTACGACAAGCGTAAGAAACCCTGTGAATTACTCAATGATATCTGTGTACTTGAGCTGTGTAATGAATGTGACTGGCTGAATAAACTCAGAAATACGGGTATTGATTGCGACTAGGTAAGGAACCTGCAAGCTCATCAACCCACCTTCCGCATAGAAGATATCCTGAATCTCATCATAATAGACCTGTCGTTTATCCTTATCAACTTCCATAGATATCTTATCTATGAGGTCGTTTACCTTAGGATCATCAATATGCAGCTCATTCCAAGGGGCCCCACCTCTGAAAGCGTATGAAAGGAACATATAGGGATCGATGCGACCACCCCAACCGGTGAGCATGATAGGCACATCAAGCCAGTACTGGGAGAGGTAGACATCACGGGTGAATCCCTTGAGCTTGATATCAATGCCAGCAGGAGCAGCCAGTTCCTTGACGGTCTGGGCCATATCCTTGCTGAAAGGGTGGTCAGTGGCGTAGTACAGTTCACTGGTGACCCCGTTGGGGTAACCGGCTTCTGCAAGCAGTGCCTTTGACTTCGCGATATCACGCTGTCGCAACGGAAGTTCCTTGTACTCGGCAAGCATGTTCATGATGGGGGTTTCACAGTATTCGGTTCCCTGTCCAAGGTTCATCTGCGTAACGATTTTAGCTAATACATTGGGATCCATTGCATATTTGAATGCAAGGCGAGCCCGTTTGTCATCCCAAGGTTTCTCATCATAGTTCAATGCAACGAGTCGCATTTCCTGGAATGGACTTATGACGGTAAGCTCATCAACTTTTTCAAGACGATTGCTTATTATCGGGGTAACATAGGTGACAATATCTACCTTATCAGCTTCAAGCATGGATATGCTTGCCTCAATGTCAGCTACAAAATAGATAAGCACCTTATCGGTCTTAGGAAGGGCAGGATCCCAATAGTTGGGATTCTTCACCATGGCAATAGATTCCTTGGGAATGTACTGGCTGTTCATGAATGGGCCTGTTCCCATTGGCTTTGATTCGCCTAACTTGGCATAATCATAGTCACTGGAAAGCATGGGCATGTTGTAGTCAGTCATCAGATAGATGAAGGTAGGTCGTGCTTCCTTCAGGTTAAGGATTACTGTGTACTTGTCTGGCGTGTCAATTGATTCTACAACAGCAAAGTCATTTTTCTTCAGGTGGCCAATGGCTGGGTCTTGAGTGCGTTCAATGGTGAACCTGACATCATCAGCATCGAAGGCCGATCCATCATGGAAGGTGACTCCCTCACGTAGCTTGAAGGTCCACTGTTTCCCGTCAGGAGTTGACCACTTGGTAGCAAGCAAAGGTTCTAGTTCACCAGTCTTTCCATTGATCTGGACAAGATACTCATAGATTGAACTATTTAGGGAGAAGGTTTGCCCATCCCAAACACCAGGGGTAATTAGGCCTGGAACATTTTCTGCTATACGAATGACCTTTTCAGCTTTTTTAGCTTCCTTGTCACCTGCTGCAAAAGCTGGCATGGCTATCAAGATAGCCAATAGTAAGATGATCAGAGTTTTTCGTTTCATATATACCTCCATAAAACGTTTGGAAGTTTCAGGACAACATACCTACTGTAGGTAAAAAGGATGACCTACGTATCAAATGTGTTGTTGTCTACTGAAACCGACAACTTTATTAAACAAGTAGTATGTCGGTTTGTCAAGCCTATATAATATAATATTTAAGCAGTATAGACACTGTGAATACTAGGTTTTCCTATGGTAGAAATACGTAAAGAATACCGATTGTCCATGGGGTACATGTTCACATTCCTATTCGCAATTTTTGAAGGATATTTTTTCCTTCGAATGGGAAATATATTGTAAAATTCATATAAAAACATATAATAAAACAAAATATAGTTATGAGTTTATCCATAAGAAAGAAATGCTAAAAAATCCGGGCAAAATACTTACGAAAATTCTGGAATCTAAAATAGTTGAGCCAAAAATAAACATATCACGGGTATCATGTGCATAAGAATGCAGGCCTGAAAAATAAGGTCATTATTATTTTTTATCTTTCACCATTGGCTCTAGTAGCCTGTAAAACCTAATTCTTCAAGGGGAGGTATCCGCTTAGCTCCTACTACGTTGCATTCCAGACGCATCTGGTAGCAGCCTACAGTCGTGTGTATGTGATGCGGTTGCACCTAGCTCGATGGTACATACCGATGGGTGGGGTGGTTACAACAAATTGACGGAACTTGGATATCCACATGAAGTAACAGACATGTCTTCTTCTGATGATCCTGCCCATATTTCCATGCCGGGGGGGTCATCGGATTGCAAGTCTGTTGAAACGGTGGCTTCTAGGCACTCACTAGGAATCTGTAGCCCAGGGACATCTGCAATCCTATCTTGAAGAGTTCACGTTCCGATTCAATCGATGTACTTCACGTAGTCGAGGACTTGTTTCCCTATATATGGAAACGTGTGCTAATCCAAGAGATCTTTTGTCTTTGCAAGGGTATCCTGATTGCCCACTAGGATAAGAATGTCCAGAACCTCCAAATACAAGTCAGGACCGGGAGACAGTAGGATGGATCCTTGACGGCGTATTGCTATGACAGTTCCACCGGTCTTTTGCCAGAATTGTAACGCTCCAAGGCTTTCTCCCACTGCCAATGAACCTTCTTTGATGGTGTACTCATAGGTGGGAAAGGGGTTGCTTGCAGAGAATCTGTCATTTGCTTCAATGAGATCCTTGGCAAGGGTGAAGAGCTCTTTGTCGACCTGTTCCCTTTCACCCAAGACATGACGAAGCTGGGAGAGCAATTTGCGGTTCTCATTGCTCTTTCCATATTTGGTTATAAACTTTTTCGCATTATCACGGGAAACGACAGAAACGCCCTTGCTGTGCTTTACTTCGACAACCTCCATCTCTTCCAGTAGGGAGAAGGAGCGGCGGATCGTCTCAGGTGATACCCCATATTCACTGGACATGACAGACCGGCCAGAGAGTCTGACACCCTCGGCAATCTCACGCCTTACGATACGATTGGCGATATCAAGGGCTATTTTTTCATATACAGCCATGCTCTCATGACGTTTGCGTGGGGAAGGAAGGATGTTGGTTTCCATTTTCTGTAGTATAGCAGTTAGTCCTTATGGGGGCAATATACGCTATTTTTCGCCTTCCTTTACTTCGTCCCAGATTGCATCCATCTCTAAAAAATGTGCAGTATCAAGCGGAATATCCCGAGTATTACAGATTTTACTCAATGCATTGAACCGTCTTTTCATCTTCATATTGGAGCGGTGCAACGCTACAGAGGGAGATATCTTCAGATAGCGTGCAAGGTTTACCACAGCAAAGAGAAGGTCGCCAACTTCCATCTCCACTTCTTCCTGGTTACGATTGAGCTCTGTATCGGCCTCTATGACTTCATCAAGCTCTTCGCGCACCTTATCTATGACTCCTAGCTGGTCTGGCCAATCAAAGCCCACCTTGCGTATTTTCTTCTGTATCTCGTTGGCCATCTCCAAGGGAGGCAGTGAAGAGGGAACCCGGCTGAAGAAATCATCCTCGTTGGCTGTCTTTCCTTCCACCTCAACTTTGATCTTGTTCCAGAGGTCTAGCACTTCAGTGCTGTTTTCAGCCTGCGCATCACCAAAGACATGGGGATGTCTCCTGATGAGTTTCTGACAGACATCATTGATCGCCCCAACAATGGAGAAGTCCTCATGTTCGTGGTGTATCTCCAGGAGCATCATGACATTGAGGGCGACATCTCCAATTTCCTCTTGCTGCTCAGCCTTGTTGCCTGTAAGGACGGCATCAAGATACTCGTACGTCTCGTCCAACAGGGAGGTTGCAACGGTCTTGTTGTCTTGCTCACGGTCCCACGGACAGCCGTCTTTACTTCTGAGCAAGGTTACAATGGTAAAGAGCTGCATAAGTGCAGAACTCAAGTCTGTGGTTTGTTTGTAGGTATATTCGATCATGTGCAACAGTATACCTAAAACAAACTAAAGGTTGCAATCAGATTCAATACGTTTATACTGTATATATACGGAGTAAGTACAATGAATCTATTGCCGAAGACAGAAGACAACAAGCCCATCTATCAACAGATTGTAGACCATGTAAAGAAACTGATTACAACAGGAGAAATGGGTATAGGGTCCAAACTTCCCTCGATCCGCCACCTGGCCAGAGAACTGGAAGTCAGCTCCATCACCACAAAACGTGCGTATGAGGAATTGGAAAGGGAAAACTTCATCACTACAGTTCCCAGCAAAGGAAGCTTTGTGGCTGAAAGGGACCTGGACCAGGTCAAGGAAGAGTACCTGAAGAAGATTGAGATACTCTTGAGAAAGATTATGCTGCTGAGCGAGTTCTGTGGCCTGACTGAAGGAGAGCTGGCGATGATGTTCCATCTGTTGAGGGTTAAGGATGGGAAGGCACTCTAAGGATAATGGGTATTCTTTGTTGTGTGATTGGTTTCTAGTTAACAGAATATATATTATTCACAAGTAAGCATCTTTTTTGAAACGTAAATAATCAGGCTATTGTAAAGTGATGGGTATTGCACCTAGGTATAGTAGATCACTCCAAAAGTAATTAGAGAATGGTCCAGCGATAAAGAATGCTGCAAAAAGATGGATTTGAATGTTTGAAGGATTGTCTCCTACATAATTGTATTCGTGATTATTAGGGTCATCAATCTTATTTTGAACAGCTGATCGACTTGAAGTGAATGGTTGTCCATCGAAGGCATAGAGCTTATTTAGAGGAGCTGTTGCATTGGAAATAAATGCTGGAGATGTCGACGCTTTCGTCCTGCTGAGGTCTAGAGTATACGTATTAGCTGGGGTAACCAAATCTGTCTTTGTGAGCGAAAAGGAATCTAGTGCTGCGAGATTTGCAGTCTTACTTGGTAAGTTTTGTGAATAGAGAACATACTGTCCACTCGCATTGAAGTTGGTCCCTGCACTGTTGTTGACTCCGTACAGAAAGATCTTGTCAGTATTTTTTGTGATGGAGAGCAGTTCATTTGGATTAGAAACAGGAATTCCTTCATAGGTATTCTTTATGAAAGTCCTCTTAAATTCTGATTGAATTGTACCAATACTACTGGTCAGGTCGTAACTTGTTGCTAATTCTCCACCAAAGGTATAAAAGAACATCAAAGAAGGGCCTTCAACCGAAGAATCTTCAAGCAAATCAAAGTTGGGCCCGGCATTGAGTTGCATAGCAAGGTTTCCCTCAACTTTATCAGTATCAGAATTATCAATCGACTGTAAAGAATATTCACTTGTACTAAGGTTAAATATCGTCGGCATCCCGCAGGACACAAAAAAGACAGATGCCAAAAGAAGAAAGGTTAATTTCATCTTCATTGCATCTGTCTCCTTATATCAGTGGGCTCTCTCCACCCTACCCTGTTTACTTAGAGCAAAGCAAGCCTGTTCTGGGCAAGTTTACCAAACTCAGAACTGGGGAACTGGTCAGCAAGCTGTTGGAATGTGGCCTTGGCCAATTCCAGGTTACCACTAGTCTCCTGTAGTCGCCCCTGGGCAAAGAGTGCTTTTGGTGCTTCAGCAGCAGAGAAACCGAACTCATCGATGAGCTTGGTGTAGTACTCGAGGGCAAGGGTAGTGTCTTTCAACTCTTCAGCGGCTGCTGCAGCGTTTGAAAGGGACAAAGAGCCCATGTAGGTCTCCTTGGATTTCCCATACACTGAGTAGAAACTCTCAAGAGCCTTCTGATACTCCCCTTTCTCAAATGCAATCATGCCCAACAGATACTCTGCCTTAAAGGCAGAATAGTTGGCGCTCTTGCCAGAGAGGTCTTGAAGTTGAGCAAGAAGCTCGTCGTACTTCGTCTGGTAGTCAGCTGCCTCACTGTCCATAGACTGTATCTCAGCATAGGTAGCCTCAAGCTCGTCAATCAGATTGAACTGCTTGTTAAGGTTACTCTTGGAAACACTGCTTCCAATGCCTAAACCTATCAGGGCAACAACAATTACAATAAGAACTATGAGAAAAACCTTCCTGTTCTTGCCAAGCAATGAATTCAGTGATTTTTCCAAGCGTTCAGCAATCGTGAGCTTTGTTTCAACCTTTTTTTTATCAATCATGCTATATTCTCCGTTTCAAGGGTTATACATACAGGCGGCTTAAGCCGCCTGTATCAATCAAAAGGTAAGGCCTAGTTATCGGCTTTCTCTTTGCCCTCGTCCTTGTAACGCATCATATCTGCAAGAGAGTATGTATCACCATTATCATTGTCGTCATGGATGTACTTGGCAATTTCAGACTGCTGAGAGCGTTTTACCATCTCTTTAACGGAGAGGGAGAGCTTCTGCGTGCTGGGATTGCACTCTACAACAACGGCGGTGATTGGGTCTCCGACGGTAAACTTCTTCAGAACTTCATCAGTAAACTCTTCATCTGGTCCGATGAGGTTGTACTTGCTGATAAGACCTTCAATTTCACCTGGAACCTTCACGAACACACCGAAGTCGGTGACGTTCGTAATGACGCCGCTGATCTGACTGAACTTGGGATAGTCATGACGCAAGGTCTGCCAAGGGTTTCCCTCAAGCTGCTTCACACCAAGACGGATCCGTCGGTTTTCAGGTTCGACACGGGTTACCACAACATCGATTACATCGCCCTCTGCACAGAAGGAAGCCATGTTCTTGACTTTCTTTGTCCAGGAAATGTCGTCGATGTGCAAGAAACCATCAATACCATCTTCAAGGTTGACGAAGGCACCACTGTTGGTGATCTTCACAACTGGCTTGGAAAGGGTCATTCCGGTAGGATATCTTGCATCGATTGAATCCCAAGGGTTGTCCTCAAGCTGTTTCAAGCCAAGAGAGACACGCTTCTTGTCCAAGTCATACCCGAGGATCTTTGCTTCAACCACGTCACCAACATCCAACACTTCCTTGGGGTTGTTGATTCTCTTGGTCCAAGAGAGTTCGGAAATATGGGCAAGGCCCTCGATTCCAGCTTCAATCTCAATGAAAGCACCAAAGGTTGTAATCTTGGTGACAGGGGCCTTGATGACATCGCCTACATTGAACTTTTGTTCGAAGGTTGTCCAAGGGTCTTCCTGCATGTGCTTCAGTGAAAGGTTGATCTTCTGAGTCTCTGAATCGATATTGATGAGGCGGAGTTGTACGACCTGTCCCTTCTTGACGAAATCCTTGGGACGGGTAACATGACCCCAGCTCATGTCATTGATATGTAAAAGTCCGTCAAAGCCACCCAGGTCAATGAATGCACCGAAGGAAGTGAAAGATTTCACTACACCCTCAATAACATCGCCAATCTGAACAGTTGAGAAGAACTTCTCTTTATTCTCTTTAATCTTAAGGTCAAGGTACTCACGTCTATTCACCACGCTCTTGAGCTTGGTGCCACCATGGAACTTGTCAATGATGAAGTAATCGGAAATTCCGATCAACGTTTCTGGGTCTTCAACACGTACGACGTCGGCTTTGGAAAGAGGGCAGAAACCCTTGTACTCACCACCGAGATCAACTTCAAACCCACCCTTGATAACCTTGTCAAACTTACCCATCACAGGAGACCTGGTCTCTGATGCAGCTTTCAATTCATCCGTGCGTTCCTTAAAGTCTGCACGTTTCTTTGAAACTATAATCTGACCGCCCTTGCCTTCCTTACTGATGATGACAACTTTTACTTCGTCACCAACCTCTGGAACCGATGGGAATTCATCAAGAGAGATGCGTCCCTCACTCTTGTAACCGACATCCACAAACACAAACTCGTTGTTTACCTGGACAACAGTACCGGTCACGAGCTGACCGTCTTCGATTCCATCAAGAGATTTAAGATACTCCTCCTGCAGTAAATTCTGCATTTTGGTCTTTTTTTCATCCATTTCTTTTTCTTCAGCCACTTGATTTCTCCTGATCCTAAATTTACCTATTTGCTTCGCTTTTGAGCGCAAAAATAGCAGATAACACTTTCTCACAAACTTGACCTATAGTCAAGTGTGAGGTATCGATGTACAGGGCATCATCAGCAATTCTGAGAGCCCCAAATTTCTTGTTTCGGTCGATGGAATCACGCTCGATAATCTGTTTGAGCACCGACTCATAGCTTTGTGCACCGGGATGTTGTTTGAACCTCCTTTCGGCACGAACCTCCGGGGTTGCATCAAAATAACACTTGAGTTCTGCATCAGGGAAAACGACAGTGGTTATGTCCCTACCCTCAATGACAACATCAAGGTCTTTGGCTATATCTCGTAGTTGAGCATCAACATGTTCCCGGAGGAGTGGATTTGCAGATACTTGAGCCACCACAGCGTCTACTTCTGGGGTATGTAGTTTATCTTCTACACTGATCCCGCCAATGCATATCAAGCTATCCTCTACAGTTAGAGGTGTCTTTCTTGCAGTTTCCAAGACCCCTTCATTGTCAAAGGGATCTTTGCCTGCCTTCTGGTGGGCATAGGTATAAGCCCTATAAAAGGAGCCTGAATTGAGGTAGTAGAAATCACACTTTTCAGCGATCATCTTTGCAATGGAGCTTTTCCCCACACCTGCGGGTCCGTCGATGGCAACAACCATTATCGGGTTCGTCCTTTCTTTGGGTTTTCAGTGGCGCCGCTGAGCATAGTTTGTATCTCTGTAGAGGTTACCGAACGAAATTGGCCCATTGGAAGATCGCTCAATTCAAGGTTCCCAATCCTCACCCTAATAAGCTGTTTCACATCATACCCAAAATAACTGAATATTTTTCTGATTTCCCTATTTTTCCCTTCAGTGAGCACAATCCTCACCCACCTCTTGGAAAGGATGTCAAAGCGTTTTATCCTGTAAGGCTGGGGTATGTCTATGTATATCCCCTTCAGTGCGTCCTCCAGGTCTAACCGCCTGACTTCAGTGCTGCAGTTGACCATATATTCCTTCTCAATCTCTTTGGAAGGGTGCATGATCTTCTGGGCAACATCCCCATCATTGGTGAAGAGGACCAAGCCTGTGGACTCCTTGTCCAGCCTGCCGATATTGAAGAGCAGATTCTTGTCTGCAATCGTAATGAGATCCCGTGCATAAAGCTTCTCATTGGGGTCGTAGTTTGTGCAGACATACCCCTTGGGCTTGTTCAGGGCATAGTAGTAAGTCCTGTCACTGGGCTCTACTAGATCATCGTCAACCATGACCACGTCATCAGCTTCAACCTTTGTCCCCAACTCGGTAACACGCTTGGTGTTTACCGTAACCCTACCGGCGGTGATGAGTGTTTCACAAAACCGACGGGAACCACAACCACTCTTTGCCATATATACTTGCAAACGGATCGGATATTCTAATTTCATACTCTTTTTTTCTCCTGTTCATCGTCCCATTCGAACCGTTGCCGATCTATGTCGGAGAGCTTTGGCAATGCGCTGATGCTGCTCAAGTTAAATTCGAAAAGAAACTTCCTGGATGTCCCGTACAAGCAGGGGTGACCGGGGACATCTTTCCGGCCTACCACCTTGATATATTCACGGTCGCGCAACAGCCTGACGATAGTATCGCTGGAAACCCCTCTGATATTGTCAATCTCTCGACGGGTAACCGGCTGGCTGTAGGCGACAATGGAGAGTGTCTCCAAGGCAGCCTTGGACAGGCGTCTGTCAACACGCTTGCCATAAAACGCCTTGAGCCTGTCATGCATATCGCCTGAAGGCACAAACTGGTAGGAACCCTGGCTTTCGACAAGATCCATGCCATGCATGAAAAGGCTATAGTGTTCCTTGAGTTCAGAAAGCGCCCCCGATACCTGCTCTTGGGTCAACGATCCCATCCTCATAAGTTTTTCCAAGGATACCGGTTCGTTTTCCAAAAAGAGAAAGGCTTCGGCAAGCCTTGCCTCCATGCTGAGTATAGGACCACTTTCCCTCTGGACAAGTGGAAGTTGCGCACCCTTTTTCTTCAAATCAGACAAATTTCAGCTCCATACTAATCCTCATCAAAGAGGATCTGTTCATCTTCGCTCTCCTCATCATACAGAATTATCCGACCATCGTCAGCAGTTGCAACCCTACTTTCGTCATCTTGTACGATATCTTCTTGGAAAAATTCCCTTTCTTCTTCCTCGCTGATGGGATAAAGGTCTTCAGCATCCAATTCATCCTCATCGTAGGCATCCTCCAAAGACTCCTCATCACCATCGGTACGCTTACGAATGAGTATCTGGGAATAGCCCTCTGACTGCTCCAAACCGATTAGATGAAATTTGCATGCATCAAGGATTGCCATGAATGCGCACACAATGTGCAATATCTGGTCCAGATGAACGATGACCTCTTCCAGGGTGATATACGCTTTTGTCTCAAAAAGCTCAAGCATCAGGGCAATCTTCTCGTTAACTGTCACAGACTCATAGACATTGAATACCTTGCTTGGGGTGATGCTGGTCATCATTCTGGTAAATGAAGAGAGAAGATCCTGCAAGGTGACCCCGACGAAGATCTCCTCATCACCAAAAGGAAGCATAAATTGTGAATCCTTGCGCATGATGAACATTTCTGAACTTCCACCGGTGTTGGTGAGCAATTCGGTATATTTACGAAATTTCTGATACTCAAGCAACCGTTCTACCAGCTCCTGACGGGGATCTTCATACTCCTCATCGAACTCAAGGTCGACAGGAAGCAACATCCTGCTCTTAATGAAGAGAAGGTCAGCTGCCATCTTGTAGAATTGGGTAAGGTTGCCCAAATCAAGATTTTTTGCACTCTTTAAGTATGCCAGGTACTGTTCAGTTATCTCAGAGATAGGGATGTCATAGATGTTTACCTCTGATTTTTGGATAAGATATAACAGTACATCTAAAGGGCCCTCGAAGGATTCAAGGAAGAAAGCTGTCCCATCGGGTTCTTTTTGTGTGGTTTCTGTTTCCTGCACTATCTGAGCCATGTTTGCTTGAGTATATCCAACGATTGCCTGTATGGCAAGAAAGCGGGCAGACTGCCCGCTTCCTTACACTGTATAATCTTCTTGCTCAATCTTTTTTCTTCGATTCCGTTTGCAAAGCAACTTCCAAGACAGGGACTGCACCCTTTGGTGGGAACATCAGAGCCCTGAGCTTCTTGTCCAAGTCAATGGCAATGTCAGTGTTCTGCTTGAGGAATTCTATGGACTTGTCCCTTCCCTGCCCGATCTTTTCCCCATTGTAGGAATACCATGAACCGCTTTTCTCGATAAGGTCGTATTTTACTGAGGCGTCAAGAATGCTGGCGACATAACTGATACCCTCTCCAAACATCAGATCGACCTCCACCTTCTTGAACGGGGGTGCAACCTTGTTCTTGACAATCTTGATCCTGATGCGGTTACCGACGATGTCATCGGCTCCCTTGCTCAAGGTCTCTATCTTGCGGACCTCAATTCTCACCGAAGCATAGAACTTGAGGGCGTTTCCTCCGGTAGTTGTCTCTGGGTTTCCAAACATGACCCCGATTTTCATACGGATTTGGTTTATGAAGACAATGGTGGTTTTGCTCTTGGAGAGCAATCCGGTTAGCTTGCGCAAGGCCTGGCTCATCAGACGGGCCTGAAGGCCCATGTGACTGTCTCCCATATCCCCGTCGATCTCAGCCTGGGGAGTGAGGGCCGCAACAGAGTCGACGACTATCATGTCCACTGCACCGCTACGGACCAGTGACTCACAGATCTCCAGTGCCTGTTCACCACTATCGGGCTGGCTGATCCAGAGCTCGTCAATGTTGACCCCAAGCTTTTTTGCATAGGTAGGGTCTAAGGCATGCTCGGCATCGATGAAGGCTGCAATGCCTCCGGCCTTCTGGCTCTCAGCAATGGCATGGAGTGCCAGTGTCGTCTTTCCGCTGCTCTCTGGTCCGTAGATTTCAATCACACGCCCCTTAGGATAACCACCTACCCCAAGAGCCTCGTCAAGCAACAGGGAACCTGAGGAAATCGACTCGATATCCAAGGAATCCTTATTGTCGCCCAACCTCATCAACGAGCCTTTTCCAAACTGCTTGTCTATCTGGACTCTAGCGGCTTCCAAGGCCTCTTGCTTTTGGGAGGTATCCGAAGGAAAACTTTTTTCCTTATTTTTTGCCATGCTATGCTCCTACTCAAAACTATATTTTTATATTCTTATTCTCTAAGGTTGTATCCTGTTCCGGTCGCTTCAGCTCAGGCTTCAAGCAACATCGTAACAGGACCGTCATTGGTGTAGATTACATGCATATGCGCACCAAATATCCCTTTTTCAACTGGAAAACCTAACTGCCTAAAAGTTTCCAACGCTTTTTCGTACAGTAGAGAGGCTTCTTCGGGATTGGCCGCATCATTGTATGAAGGCCTGTTTCCCTTGTGCAGGTTAGCACACAGGGTAAACTGGCTTATCACCAAAAGAGAACCGTCCACTTCCCTGAGGCTCAGATTCATCTTTCCCTCACTGTCGGCAAAGATCCTCAACTTGGTAATCTTTGAGCAGAGCCACGCCAGTTTTTCTTCAGTGTCATCTTTCTCAACTCCCAGGTAGACCAGAAGCCCCTTTGCAATACGACCGACCACTTCCCCATCAACGCTCACAGAGGCATCTGTGACCCGTTGAATGACACTTTTCATCGCTCTTGCCCAAGAGTTCCCGCTTGGACCATGTCTGTAACAAATTGGGAGCGGTCCTCTGCCGAAAAGAAAGCGTTGCCACAGACAACCACATCGGTACCACAGGAAGCCACATCCCTTACTGTCCGTAAATTAATTCCTCCATCCACATTGATGAGAAAGTCATAGCCCTCTTCCCTGCGGATCTGATCAAGTTCGGAAATCTTCCGCAAGGTTGATGGGATCAACTGCTGACCGCCATAGCCTGGGTTGACGCTCATGACCAGCACAAGGTCGACAATATCCAGTACCTGCTCTATCATGCTTACAGGGGTGGAAGGGACTATGCTTACCCCTGCCTTGCATCCACAGCTTCTGATAAGCTGCAATGTCCTATGCAGATGGACCGTCGCTTCGGCGTGGACGGTGATGTAGTCACAACCACTCTGGGCAAAGATCTCCACATGTTTTTCAGGGTTTACCACCATCAGGTGGGTATCGAACACCAAGGGCGAACAAGGTCGCAAATCCTTGATGAACTTATGCCCAAAACTTATGTTAGGCACAAAAGACCCGTCCATCACATCCAAATGTACCCATGAGGCTCCACTTGAATTAACTGTTTCCACTTCCTCTGCGATACGGGAAAAATCTGCAGAAAGCATACTTGGTGCTATTAGTAAGGGTGCTCTGTTCATATCATTTGTTATAGCAGGAAACAGGCCCTTTTGCAACGTATACCATCTTCAGCAATGCATCTAACCATAATCATATTCGTATCTTACATGTATAACGATTGCTAAGGGGCGCAATTTATGGTATAGTATTGCCAGTGAAATGAAACAAAAATCCGAGCAGGCTGAGTCCCGGTCTGCCCGGTTTTCTTTTACGTTATAGATTTTACGTATATTTTGGAGGAAGGCATGGGTTTCCAGGAAATTGAGAACTTGCTTAAAGAAGAGCAGTGGACACGGTCCACTATTACAAATTACACAACTCAGAGTTTTGACGAGCTGGACAAACAGATCAGCGAGTTGGATGATGAAGAGAAAACAGAAGCTAAGAATCTCTGTGATACCCATCTGACGGATAAGGAAAGAAACAGCATCGTAGCGATGTATGTCAGCGGTTCGGTCCAACTTGAGCGCAGGGGCTCTGAGGACTACCTTCTTTTGCTCAACCTCATTGAACTGTTCGCAGAGAACAAGAAATGGACTCTCGTCGATTTCCTTTGCCAAAAGATCCTACGCAAGACAGAGAACAAGCATGCCTTGAGGTTGCTTGCAAACAGTTATGCACAAAACGGAAAGGAAGAAGAAAAATTCTCCGTCTGGGAACGCTTGGTCAAGGTAGACTATGATGAGATAGATATTGTCAAACAGATAGCAGCCCATGCCCAACAGAAGGGCAATACCGATAAGGCCATCTCCATGTACCGGAAAGCTGTGCACCGTCTTATCAAGAGAAAGGACACCTCCCCTATTCGTACCATCTTCAATACCCTGCTGGAGCTTGATGTGGAGAACTTTGAATACTTCATGGGCCTTGCTGACCAGGTGAGCTCTTTGAGCCGCAGTACTGCAGTAGCATTGTTACGTGACCTTGAGGCTGCAAACAAGAACAATGTGGATAACCAGATCGAGGCACAGAAAAAGACTCTCCAGTATGACCGTGAGGACATATATGCTAAGGAGAACCTCATCAAGAGCTATAAGGCCAAGTATAAGAAACATTCGCGCCTTTCCAGTTGTCTTGAATCCAGTGCGCTTACCAGCAATATGGTGCGTGACGTTTTGCACAGCATTGAAGATTTTGAAACCAACATTGCCTTTGACAAGGGAACCTTCGTGTTCCAGAACAGCACTGGCAAGATGGGCAGGATACGTTCAATTGATGAGACTGATGTAATCGTCGACTTTGCCGGACAAAAGGGCAAGGATGGCAACCGCCTCTCCACTGCAATGGCCTTCAAAAGCCTGATGCCCCTTGCAAAGAGCCACATCTGGGTGCTCAAAAGCGCTCTTCCCAAGGAAAAGCTCAGCAAGAAGGTCCTTGAGGATATTCCTTGGACCCTAACCACATTACTGACCAGCAATGGAGGCAAAAGCTCCCTCAAAGACATGAAGGCCGAACTGGTGCCTTCCATCCTTGAGGCAAAGCAGTGGACCACTTGGTCTAACCATGCCAAGAAAGAACTGATGAACAACCCTGTATTTGACCTTTCGGCACAAGACGTAGACACTTACATCCTCAGGTCGACTCCTGTCAGTTACGAGGAGAAGCAGCTTGCTGTCTTCCGAAGTGAAAAGCAGTTCTACGATAAGATAAAGAGACTGAAAGAGTACCTTACCTCAAAAGGTGATGTTGAAAGCGATTTCTTTTATGAGATGGTCAAGTATTTCAGCGATATGTTCCTCGAAGAAAATGGAGCCATCAAGCCCATGGGTGAGGTCACCGACTATACCTTCAGCGCATTCCTCTTGCTAGAGGATCTGGTACAGAAGCAGAATATGAATTTCATCAACCGTGTTGAGGGAATTTCCTTCAAGGAACTTTTTGAACGGACAGATGATATTGAAGCTACTTTTAATGCAATCAAGGATCCTGAACTGAAAAAAAGCTTCATCGATCATGTGGTCTCTGAAATCCCAGGCTGGAGCAAGGTCCTCTCTTCACTCTTCCCATACTATCTCACCAGCTATATTCCAGAAATCTTCCGACACAACAAGAAGACCGCTGAATTCAACAAGGTCTACAAGGATGTTGTGGATAATTTCAAGGAAAAGGCCTCGACGCTCATATATCTCATCAAGAACTCCGAGGAAAAGCAGTGGAATAAGGCTGGCGTATCTTCTGAACAACTGTTGTTCACCGAGTTGCAGCTTCTTGACTATACCAACCGCTGTATCGACTCCCGTAAGGATGTCCAGGAAAATCGAAAGAATACCAAGACTCTGATGACCATTCTGTTCAGTGAGAAGAAGGCCCTTACCTATATTGAGGAAGGGACTGAGGAGACAGCACAGAAGATCTACAGCCTGGTAGCCAACGTCTTTGACCTTCCCGGAGGGAAAAAGATTGAGATCAAGCACGCCATAAGCGAGAAGTATCCTGAATTCCGTTTCTTCGATGAGATCAGCCCCATCAATAGGGAGACGCTGGTTCCCACCGGGCTTTTCTGTACCGCTTCTGCCCTTGAGGCCAAGAAGAAGGAGATGGAGCATATCCAGCACGTTGAGCTGATTGAAGTAGCCAAGGAGATCGGCCAGGCCCGTGATATGGGAGACCTTCGTGAGAACAGCGAGTACAAGTATGGCAAGGAAAAGCAGGCCATGCTTAACAATACGCTGCGTCGTCTCAGTGAGGAGGTCGACAGGGCTACTGTCATCACCAAGGATAAGGTTGACCCTACCCGCATAGGGTTCGGTACCAAGGTGGTGTTGTTTGATAACCTCAATGGTGAAAGTATCACCTACACCATCATGGGGCCTTGGGAATCCAATCCCAATGAGAACATCATCAACATGCTTGCCCCATTTGGAAGGGCTTTGCTCTACCATCAGGTTAACGAGAGGTTTGTGTTCAAACTAAACGAACAGGCCTATGACTTCACGGTGAAGAGCCTCGAGGTCATTGATCTCTAGGTTCTGCAAACCAGGCTATACATTCCTATACCAACAATGCCCTGCTTCTTAAAAAGAAGCAGGGCATTGTCATTCCTAGCATACTAGGATAGTACACTCGAAAACCTCTATATCAACTAATATTGCATTGACAGGCAATATGATATCATGCATTAATGAACTATGTTCATTTTGAGATTGCAATGAAGACACAGCACATTTCACAAGAGGCCATACTCTCGGTTGCTAAGGAAATTGTCTCCCGATCAGGTATCAATGCTCTGAATATCAGGACCATTGCACAGCGATGTTCCATATCAGTGGGTTCTGTCTATAATTACTTCCCTTCAAAAGGAGACCTGGTCATTGCAACAATTGGATCAATTTGGCGGGAAATACTGTTCGATTCGAAAAGTTCCCAACCAAAGCTTGGTTTCATAGAAAATATACAATGGTTGTTTGATAAAATTCACAAAGGATCAGAAACATATCCCTCATTCTTCAGTGTTCATCCCATGAGTCTGGCAAATGTATATAAAAAAACCGGTCGAGATGTAATGCATCAGTATTTTCTGTATATGAAGCAAGGATTGCTGACTGCCCTTGAACAAGACCCCTATGTCAAGAAAGATGTTTTTTCAGATACATTTACTCAAGTTTCCTTCGTAGATTTTGTCTTCTCCAATATTCTCACCTTGCTTACGAATGGAAAGAAATCTTGTACCTATCTTTCGGAAATCGTTCGACATATTCTCTATTGAGCTAATCTCAGTACCCACCTGATGGTGGGTATATGCAGAAATAAAAATGAACACTGTTCATTACAAATTTGGAGGCTACGAATGCAAGCGTTAATGGAAACTCTCTTTGATGTGGTATATCTTACCACGGTCATTACTCTGGGAATTCTTATGGTCAGAGGTTCACAAGGCAACAAGCAATACCTGTTGTTTGGCATAATGGCAGTCGTGCTTGGATGTGGTGATGCATTTCATCTCATTCCTCGGGCTATAGCCTTATCAACAACTGGACTTGAAAATTTCACCGTTGCCCTTGGCATTGGCAAATGCATCACGTCCCTTACCATGACTGCCTTTTATATCCTCCTCTATTATGTCTGGAGAAAACGGTACGACATAGTAGGGAAAAATGAACTTACACTTACAGTGTATCTTCTTGCTGCTCTGAGAGTAGCACTTATCCTCTCACCACAGAATGCCTGGACAAGTGCCAATGCTCCCTTATCTTGGGGAATATATCGCAACATACCCTTTGCAATCTTGGGGCTGCTTGTCATCGTACTGTTTTACAAGAGTGCAAAAGAACATACGGATCATTCCTTTCGGTTCATGTGGCTGACCATTGTCCTGAGTTTCGCCTTCTACATTCCGGTAGTCTTATGGGCGGATACATATCCTCTTGTTGGGGCATTGATGATACCCAAGACCTGTGCCTATGTCTGGTCAGTCTGGATTGGTTTTTGCGATATGAACAGGAGTATGAAACGAGAAATAGCAAACAAGTTGATAGCATAAATCATGAGGGATTGTGCTTTTTCTATCATGTGGATGAACCAAGAGCCTTGGATCATCCACGCATGCCATGATAGTTCTGTTCTTGATACCTTTCACTTTCCCTTAAGCATCCGAAGAAACGGTATGTTGGCAATGGTATAAGAAAGAAGCGTTACCCCTACCCCCACTCCTCCAAGGAGGGTCACCAAGCCCAGGTTTTTTAGTGTTGAACCGCTTACATACCACCTCAGTCCAAGAGTGCTGTAGAGGATACAGAGGGCCGACAGGGGGATGTTTGCCAACACTACGCGCACCAGGCCCTTTGCGAGTGCCTTGTCCCTGTACAGGGGATAGCGATCACGCAGGATGTAGGCAAGCCATACAAAGCAGAGGCTGAACGAAATGATTGATGCCAGGGGAAGGGCGATTATTCCAAGCCCTCTTCTGATGAAGAGCCACATCAGGGCAATATCAAGGATGCTCATGAAGGCAGTTACCTCAGTCATGGTCTTATGGCGTTCTACGCTGTAGCCCACCCTCTGCATAAGGCCAAACCAAGCGGCGCTGGTCATGCCCAACAGGTAGTACCTGAGCACCTTTGCTGTGAGGTTTGCATCAGCGAGGGTATAGTTTCCAGTCTGTAAGACTGCAGATACACTTTCATTGCTGAGGGCGAACAGGAGAATAGTGCTTGGAAGGAGAAACGTGAGGAGGTTAATCAGCGCCTCACGTGATATTTTCTGCAATTCATCATGCCTTCCTAGACCATAGGCTCGACTCATCAGAGGGAAAGAGACCGCTACTATCGCATTGAAGAAGATACCGTAGGGAGCCTGCCAAAATATCAGTGAGTTACTGAACGCTGTCACACTGCCTTCCGATAGGGAGGATGCATACCAGAAGGCGACCATCTGGGCAATGACCACAATGATCGAACTGAACACCATCTGGACCCAAGATTTCATCAACGGTTTGAAAGGGGTGCCCCTCGTATCGAAAGCAACGTTCAGATGATAGCCATAGCGGCGTACGACAAGATACGAATAGGCCCCTTGCAGCACTCCCCCTGCAAGGGCGGAGTACGCCATGCTCATAGCTCCAAAATAGGGATGCAGGAACTGCACACCAAAAATGACAGAGAAGGAAAACAGCAAAGGGGCTGCATGGGAGTGGAAGAAACTCTTATGGCAGTGCAACAGCCCATTGAAGATGGAACCCACGCTTATAGTGAGAAGATAGACCATAAAGAAAGGGAGCAAACGGGCCCCGAGGATGAGCTGCCCTGCGTCAAAGTCAGAGAAAAAAGCCAGGAGAGGCTCCCCATACAGGTAAGAGACCAGTACCAGAGGCAGGAGAATAAGGGTCTGATACGTGCACAGCAGGGCAAAAAGACGTTTGGAAGTTTTTGTATCCTCACTTTCGATGAGACGGCTGAAAAAGGGGATGATCGAAGCGTTGATAGCACCCTCTGCAAAGATCTTACGGAAGTTGTTGGGGATGTTGAAGGTGAAGTTGATCACATCAGCGGTGCCGCTGGCCCCGAAAACTGAACCAATGACTCTAGCCCTGACAATACCGAGCACCCTACTGGTGAGGGTGCAAAGCATCACTATGACGCTGCTTCTTGCCGCAGCCTTATCTTGCGTAGAATCTTGCAAGGTAGTCCCTCTTAAAAGAGGAGAACCTGTCTTCGGCAATTGCGAGACGAACCTTCTCCATCAGACGGTAGAAATACGTCAGGTTGTGTTCGGTTGCAAGCATGCCACCTAGCATCTCCCCTGTCTTAATCATATGATGCATATAGGATCGAGAATACTGCGTACAAGCGGTACAGGGACAACCCTCCTCCAGAGGGGAATGGTCAAACTTATGCACTGCTTTCTTAAGGACTACTACCCCATCATCGGTGAAGATGGCACCATTACGGGCCATACGGGTAGCCAGTACACAGTCAAACATATCAATGCCGTTCTCAACTGCCTCCAGAATATAGTCAGGGCTTCCGATGCCCATGACGTAGCGAGGCTTCTCCCTTGTCACCAAATCTGCAGTATAGGCAAGAAATTCGCTGAACTGTTCGGAACTCTCTCCAACAGAAAGGCCTCCGATGGCAATGCCAGGAAAATCCATGCTGTTGAAAAACTCAGAGCTCTCCTTCCTGAGTTCCTTGTAGAAGTTGCCCTGCACAATACCAAAGAGATTACCCCTAAACCCCTCGCCGAGACTCTCCCTATGGTTTAAGGCACGCTGTGCCCAGCTATGGGTTATGCGCATTGCCTCGGCAGCCGCTTTCAGGCTGATATCAGGTGGGGTGCAGACATCGAGACACATGGCAATATCACTGCCGATGACCCTTTGTATGTCGACCACTTTCTCTGGGGTGAAAAGATGCTTTGACCCGTCGATATGGCTTTGGAAGTTGACCCCATTCTGGCTGATCTTTCGCAATCCTGAAAGGGAGAATACCTGGAAGCCCCCACTGTCAGTGAGCAGGTTATGTTCCCAATGGGAGAAGTTGTGCAGGCCCCCAAACTGCTCAAGAACCTCAAGACCGGGGCGAAGGTAAAGGTGGTAGGTATTTCCCAGGATAAGCTTGTACCCGATCTTAGCCACATCCTGATGATACATACCCTTGACGGTACCATTCGTGCCTACAGGCATGAATACCGGGGTCTGTACCACCCCATGGCCAAGGTCCAGCAGACCAAGCCTTGCATTACTGTTTTTGTCCTTATGTGTCTCTCTGAAAATATTCTGCATACTGCCTCAACGAAGAACGAGTCGTTCTGATATTGCTATCGATACTATCACAATCATGGGGATTACCATACCCCAAACAGGTTCTATGATCCCCTGTTTTGCCATGATAAGGCTCATCATCTGCACCACATAATAGATGACTGCAATGAACAGGCTGGTGATGATGCTAAATAGTAGTACGTTTTTCTTATACCTGTAGTTAATCGTACAAGCTATGAAAATCAGGACAAGGGGGGTGAAGGATCCAAGGATCCTAGTGGCAAAATCAGTGGCAGCCTCATACCAGAGCTTGGTATTGAGGACATGGATTTTCTTCAAATAGTCCAAGGCTGCTGAAATCTCCATCGTCTTTATGTCGCTGGATATGTTTCTGAAATACCTGGGTTCCAGGTCAAAGCCATCGATGACCATAGAGTTCTCTCTTCTTGAATCAACACGATGTTCTTTGGAATTAATGGTATGGATGACTACATCAGATAGCGTCCATACCCTACTCTTCTCATCCCAAGAGGCACTGGTGGCGTCGATACGAGTGAGCAGTCGCCCTCCCTCATCTTGTAGAACCAGTACCAGGGCCCTGAGGGTTTGGGTCTCATCATTGTAGCGGGAGGCATGGACAACAAACCTCCCTTCAGGGTCACTGAGGGTGATGTTCCGATTGTCAAAGGTGCTGCGCAATCCAAAGAGCTCATCTTGGGTGACCTTTTTGCTTCTGGAAGAGGGAATGGCCACAAGTTCATTGAAACCGAATTGGAAGAGTGAAAAAAGGAATCCCAGGAGGAGAATGGGAATAATGATTTTCCTATAGCTGATTCCGGCATTATAGAGGGAAATAAGCTCATTGTTGGCCTGCATCTGTGAAAGGTGGTAGGTGGCAGAAAAGAGTAATGATGGTGCAAGGGCAAATAAAAGGGCTTCTGGCCCATAGAGCAGAGTGAGCTTGAATATGGTGAAGGCAGGAACCTCACTTTGTACATAGGAGTCAAGATGCGTGAAGAGGTCGACACTGACTAGCATCAAGGTACAGAGGACCAAGGTGATGAACCCAACCTTTGCAACTGAGCTGATGATATGCCTGTTGAGCAGTCTCATAGGCGCCTCGTAAAGAACAACAGCAAAACACCTACTGAAAACAGCAGTACATTGGGAGCCCATATGAGGAAAGCTGGGTTGAAGGAAACGGAGAATATCTGCATCTGGGCAAAAAAGAGCAAATACCAGTATACGACTGCAACCAGCATGGAGAGGCCGAATCCTATCAGTCTCCCATGCTTCACCCTGAAGAAGGAAATTGAAAAAGTCAAAAAAACCAGCATGAAGCATGCCGCAGAGAGGGCATATTTCTTGTTAAGCTCAGCCCTGTAGTACTGGTAGTAGAAATTAATGGGTTTGTCATTGTTCAGCTCAGTGATCTTGTTTTGCAATTCTTCTCTGTGAACCGATTCTCCTACTGCCTGCACCCGAGTCAACTCCTCTTCTAAAGAGAGTATCTTTGTCTTGTAGATCTTGAGGTCTTCCAGCATTGCAATCCTATACGTAGCAATGCGTTCCCTCAGTTCTCGTATGGAGAGTTGGGAGGGAAGGGCTGTAGCCAAGGAGGCCACCTGACCTGAGAAGTTCAGATAGAACTGTGCCTGGTTTGCCTCCGAGAGGGTCCATGAAAAGATGTCCTTCTCATTCGAACTGAAAATGACTGGTTTTTCGAGGTCGAGGCGGTAGATGAAGTTCTGGAGGTCTATAAGGGTAACCTCCCCTTTAGGGGAGCTGAGGACCTGGCTGTCACCCTTCTTTGCAAGGTCGAAGAGGATGATGTCGTTGACGGTGGATCCATAGACTTCCTTGTTGACCATTACACGGTCTCCTATGGTGTTTGAAGTGTTGCTGATCAATTCCAATGTGGGCAGGTCACGCATCAGATTTGCATAGAGCTCCTTATACTGGCGAGTGCTCCAAGGAAGGGCCTTGTCGGCGGTGAGGAACGTCGCAAAGGAGAAGCCTATTGAGATTATGATAATGGGGATGAAGATGCGCCTCATAGAGATGCCTGAGGATCGCATGGCAAGTATCTCATTGCTGCTGGACAGATCACCAATGACCATGCTGGAGGCGGTCAGTGAGCTGAAGGGAAAGGTATACAGCAAGAACTGGGGAATGGAAAGAAGTATAAGCTGGAATACAGCAAAGAAATTTACATCCTTCATCAGGATTCTCTGGGCAATGAGCAGGATTTGGTTGATGAAAAAAATAAAGAAAAAAAACATGAACGCCACAACAAAGGAGAGCAGATATTCCCTTCCTACATGTCGGTACACCAACATATGGCGTGCATTTCTAGCCACGTTAAACTCCTGTTGAACCGAAGCCCCCTTGCCCCCGTTCAGTGGTTTCAAGGCTGTCTTTACGCACGAACGATACCTGAGCATATTGGGCGATCACCAGCTGGGCAATACGGTCGCCATGGTGGACGGTAAAATCCTGTTTGCCATGGTTGATAAGCAGAACCTGTATCTCCCCACGATAGTCAGCATCGATGGTACCCGGGCTATTGAGCACAGTAATGCCAAACTTTGCGGCAAGCCCAGAACGCGGTCGAACCTGCGCCTCATACCCTAAGGGAAGGGCAATGTTGAGGCCGGTTGGAACCTTTGCATAGGAGCCGCTGGAAATGACAATATCCTGTTCAAGACAGGCGCAGAGATCTGCGCCTGAACTGAACTGGGTAGCATACGCCGGAGCTTTTGCTCCGGCTTGCAAGGTGATAGAAACGATCTCTTCTGTGGTCATTTTGAGGTAAGAGCATCAACATAACTGAGGTTAAGCCTGTTCTGACGGTCAATTTCCATCAGCTTGACAGGAATTACCTGACCGACAGTCAAGACATCCTCTACATGCTGAACCCTCTCCTTGGAGAGCTTGGAAATATGACAAAGGCCTTCCTTTCCAGGAAGAATTTCGATAAAAGCACCAAAGTCCATGATGCGTTTTACCGTACCTTCATAAATTCTGCCGACTTCAGGCTCCTCAATGATTGACTTGACCAGTTCCTTGGCGAGGTTAGCTGCTGCACTGGTCCGTCCGTAGATGGTTATTGTGCCGTCATCAGCGATATTGACCTCAGCACCACTTTGGGCAGCGATTGCCTTGATGGTCTTGCCTCCGGTACCGATTACCGCACCAATCTTCTCTTCGTCAACCTTCATGGTCAAAATCTTAGGGGCAAGCTCACTGATTTCCTTTCTGGGAACCTTGAGCACCTCTTCCATTTTGCCGAGGATATGCATCCTGCCCTCTTTAGCTTGGGCGAGGGCTTTGGTCATGATCTCAGGGGTGACTCCGGCAATCTTGATGTCCATCTGGAAGGCTGTGATGCCGTCCTTCGTACCAGTTACCTTGAAGTCCATGTCGCCGAGGTGATCTTCCTCACCGAGGATATCTGAAAGCACAACGTATTTGGCATAGTCAGCACCTTCGGTAATGAGACCCATGGCGATACCTGCAACAGGTTTCTTGATGGGAACACCAGCATCCATCAGGGAGAGACACCCACCACAAACGGAAGCCATTGAGGATGAACCGTTTGATTCCATGATATCGCTGACCACACGAATGGTATACGGGAACTGCTCTTTGGTTGGGATGACGGCCTGCAAGGCGCGCTGAGCAAGATGGCCGTGACCAATCTCCCTTCTGCCGGTTCCAAGACGACCAGTCTCTCCTACACTGTAGGGAGGGAAGTTGTAATGAAGCATGAAATTGCTGAAGTACTTATCCCCATCGATGGTATCGAACATCTGCTCGTCTCTGGAAGTACCCAAGGTTGTGGTTGCAAGACTCTGGGTCTCTCCACGGGTGAACAAGGCCGAACCGTGGGTTCTGGCAAGAAGGCCAACTTCACAGCTGATAGGTCTGATCGTATCGACAGAGCGACCATCAGTTCTCAGACCGTGGTTGAGAATAGAATCACGGAGAATTTCATACTCAAGTTCCTCAAACAGGTTCGCAAGCTGTCCATCCCTCTTGGGATCCTCTTCCAACTCTGCTGCAAACTTTTCCTTTACTTCGTTTTGGGCAACTGCAAGAGCAGCATAGCGCTCCATCTTACCTTTAACAAATGAGGCAGTCTTGATCAGGGGTTCTGCAAAAGCCTTTACAGGAGTGAGCCAAGAAAGGTCTACCTTGCTTACGATGACAGGAAGCTTTTCCTTGCCTGCAAGTTTCTGCAGCTCTAGCTGGGCGTTACAAATGTCTACAATGACAGGTTGTGCTGTTGCAATGGCAGCAAGCATAAGCTCTTCACTGACCTCTTTGCCTCCGCCTTCAACCATGGTGATGCCACCGCGGGTTCCCGCTACAACAATATCCAGAGTTGATTTCTCAATCTCAGAAAAGGTTGGATTCACTACATATGCGCCATCGACCATGGCTATCCTTACTGCGGCTATAGGGCCGTTGAAAGGGATATCACTGATGGTAACTGCAGCAGAAGCTGCATTCATGGCAATGATATCGGGAGTGTTGTTCATGTCAGAGGAGACTACGGTCGGTACAATCTGGATCTCCCGACCAAAAGCCTTGTCAAACAGGGGACGCATAGGACGGTCAATCAGGCGGCAGACAAGAATTTCCTTGTCCTTAGGTCTTCCTTCCCTTTTGAGGAATCCACCGGGGATTTTTCCGGCCGCATAGTATTTTTCATTATATTCTACACTGAGGGGTACATAATCGAGGGGTTCGGAAGGCTGGCGACCACTACAGACAGTTGCTATGACTGCACTTCCTTCGTAGTGTGCGTAAACAGTACCACTGGTCTGCTTTGCAATCTTACCGGTTTCAAATACCAGTTCTCCCCTACCAATCTTTACGGAAACTTTTTTTACTTCTTGCATTCTTTTTCCCTTCTTTGTTCTTTTTCCTACTTCGAAAAATGAAAACAGCTCCTACAACCTGTTTGGTTGCCGGAGCTATCTAACTATTTTTTAGAGAATACCACCAACACTACTTTCTTATCCCGAGATCTGCGATAAGGGAACGGTAAGCGTTGATATCATTGTTTCTCAAATATTTGAGCAGTCTTCTGCGCTTTCCTACCATCTGCAAGAGTCCACGGGTACCGGCATGATCCTTGGGGTTTCTCTTGAAATGGGGCTGAAGCTCATTGATGCGAGTGGTAAGCAAGGCAATCTGTGCCTGTGTCGAACCGGTGTTTGCAGCATCACCACCATACTTGATGATAATTTCTTGTTTTTCTTCTTTCGAGATCATAAAACACTCCTCTTAGCAATGCTAAGACATTTTGTACGTACTGCAGTGGTGTCCCACATTCCCTCTTCTGACTTGATCAGCAAGGAAGATTCTTCAAACAATGCAAGAACCTCCCATCTCTGACCATCAGAGAGGAGTATGGTAGCCTCATACAAGCCTGCCATAGGCAGAAGCTGCATGAATGAAGCGGTACGATACAGCAGGCCGTCTTCAGTGAATTTGGAAGGGTAAGCAACCAGATCCAGGGCATAGGGTCTGCCGAGCATACTTTGGACTTCTTCCAAAGCGCCCTCTAGAAGTTTTTGTCGCATCAATGTACTACTAGCAATCTCCCCTTTTGCCGTACGGACAAACGGGGGGACTTCCACAATAGCACTAGGTGCTAATCGGGACAAATATTCCTGCAGCTGAACAGGTCCGGCGCTTGAAACCGGGGCACCGCAGCGGAAATCTTCTCCGACAACCATCGCTTTCACCTGACAAAAAGAGCAGACGAATGCTAGGAACTCCTTAGCTGTGAGTTTACTGAATTCAGCAGAAAAGTCAATGACAACCAAATGATCGATACCAAGTTTTGCCAAAATTTCCTCAAATTGCACATCAGAGGTGAGTCTGCTGTGTGCCGTTTGGCTTTTCATGAACATCTTGGGGTTTTTATTGAACGTTATTGCCATGGTCTGCCAACCATGTTCTTTCGCCAGTTCAATATTGCGATTGAGAATCTTCAGATGACCCGCATGCAATCCGTCAAACACCCCTACAGAGACACACATATCAGTTTGCCAGAGGACTGGGTGTCCGCAAAGATGCATGAAATCATACTTCTTCATCTAGGACCTCACTTGTTCACGATAAATTTGTGCAATGATACGCTTCTCAACCAAATCAAGCACACAATAAAGTATACCTGTTGGTGAGTACACAGCGCCATACCGTCCATTACCAACTTCCCTGATAGTCGTATAGCTCTCAGGATACTTGCCGTTTACAAGAGAGAAAAGACGAGCATCCTCAATTTCCAACAAAGCCATATCCTCTATGCTTTTGATAAGGGTGTCAGTTCTGTCAACTGAAGCCAAAAGGGCCTCAGTATCCGCCGAAGGGACCGCATCCTGTAGGAGAAAGGGCCCTATCTGCGTACGCACCAGGTCTACCAGATACCCGCGAGAGTTGCACGCCAGTGCAAGGTCCCTTGCCAAGGATCGTATGTAGGTGCCCTTGGAAACATGGATATCTGCTACAAGACGTTTGTTTGCAAAGGAGACCACCTCAAAGGAGTAGACACTGACAGGACGTTTTTCCATGACAACGACTTTGCCTTCCCTTGCTAGTTTTGAGGCACGTTTGCCTCCAATGTGTAGTGCGCTATACTGGGGAGGGCTCTGTTGGATATCACCAATGAATTGGGGAATGGCGTCTTGGATTTGTTCTAGGTTTGGTACAGCAGCTGTCGCAATGACTTCTCCCTCAGGATCGAGGGTATCTGTCTCCTTGCCAAATTCGATGGTTGCACGATAGCGCTTGTCCATGGTTGAGAAAACCTGGTTCAGCTTGGTCATGCTTCCAGTCAAAACAATCATGAGGCCCTGTGCAAACTTATCAAGCGTACCGGCGTGCCCTACTTTTGGGTCGACAATACGCTTGATGGTGCCAAGAGAGGTAAAACTGGTTACCCCGCTTGGCTTGTTAACTAGGAGTATGCTCGCTCTATTTCCCATCATTGACCAGCGAATCAATCAGTGCATTAATCTTCTGGCCATCTCGAAGAGAAGTATCTGCCTTGAACTTGAGCACCGGCGTATTACGGGTCTTAAGGAAAGATCCCACACGTTTCTGGATAAAGCCACTGGCACTTTGTAACCCTTCGACACTCTTGTGAAGATTATCCTCATCCAATACAGAGGAAATGAAAACCGTCGCAAAGGAGTTGTCGACTGAAAGCTCAACACGACTTACCGAGCAGAGGGTGCTCACATTCGGGTTCTTAACCTCCCCTTTGACTATCAGAGTGCTGATAGCCTCAGAGAGTTTAGCTTCTATACGTTTCTGGCTATATTCACTCATTACTTGACCTTCGTCTCCAATTTGCGGGCAACTTCTTCTGTCTCTACAATTTCCAGGATGTCTCCAGCCTGAAGATCATGGAAATCTTCCAGTCCGATACCACATTCGAAGCCTTCTGCAACTTCCTTGGCATCATCCTTGAAACGTTTAAGACTTGAAATCTTGACCATCTTGGGATTGAGTTGGATAGAGTCACGGATGACCTTGACCAGACTGTTGCGCTTGACCTTACCACTGGTGACCATAGCCCCTGCAATGGTACCAATCTTGGGCACCTTGAAGGTTTCACGAACCTCAAGAGTTCCAATCTCAACTTCTCGAATTTCTGGAGCAAGCATACCTTCCATGGCATCACGTACATCGTCTACCGCATCATAAATGATGTTGTACTTGCGTATCTCAACCTTCTCTTTGTCAGCAAGGGCCTGCGCACGAGGAGTAGGTCTGACATTAAATCCGATGACCAACGCATTGGATGCACTGGCAAGGGTGATGTCGCTCTCAATGATCGCACCGGCCGAAGCACGGATGACATTGAGATGAATCTCATCGTTCGAAAGCGCATCAAGGGTTCCCTGCAATGCTTCAACTGAACCTTGCACATCACCTTTGATAATGACATTGTATTCCTGGATAGACCCTTCCTTGATTCTTGAATAGAGGTTGTCCAAGGTAATCTTCTTGACGTTCCGGCTATCGCCTACCCTTTCAAGTTCCTGTCTCTTGTTACCAACCAGACGGGCCTGTTTTTCATCCGCTGTTACCTGGAATGGATCTCCAGCACCGGGGATATTGGATAGTCCAATAATCTCAACTGGTGTTGCAGGTCCTGCCACATCAATCTTGTTGCCCTTGTCATCAAACATCGCCCTGACTCTACCAGGGTAGACACCTGCCACATAGTGATCGCCCTGACGCAGCGTACCGCGTTCGATAAGCACACTAGCGACAATACCACGTCCCTGGTCAATGCGGCTTTCAATAACCTTTCCTTCTGCCCTGCAGTTGGCGTTTACCTTCAGCTCAAGCATTTCAGCCTGCAACAGTACGGTATCGAGCAACTCATCAATTCCTATCTTTTTCAAGGCGGAAATCTGGCAGTAGAGTGTTGTCCCACCCCAGGCTTCGGGCATGAGGCCAAGGTCACTGAGCTGTTGCATTACCCTTTCGGGTTTTGCTTCAGGAAGGTCAATCTTGTTTATTGCAACGATGATGGGAACATTAGCAGCTCGTGCATGGTCGATAGCCTCACGGGTCTGTGGCATAACGCCATCATTGGCAGCAACGACAAGAATGACAATATCGGTAACTTGTGCTCCACGGGCACGCATCATGGAAAATGCTGAGTGTCCAGGAGTATCAAGGAATACCACTTCGCCCTTACCTTCGAGAGCAACCTTGTATGCACCGATATGCTGGGTTATTCCCCCAAACTCACCTTCAGCTACATTAGTGGAGCGAATGGCATCGAGCAACTTGGTCTTACCATGGTCAACGTGACCCATTACCGTAACGATAGGTGCACGATCGACCATATCCATGTCGGTTTCAGGTTCACGAGTGATAAGTGTCTCATCATACAAGGATACAAGATGTACTCCACAGTTGTAATCACTACAGACAATCTCAGCCGTCTCAAAGTCAATCTGCTGGTTAATCGTCACCATCATACCCATCTTGAACAGTTTGGCAATAATCTCACCAGCCTTAAGATTCATCTTCTTGGCAAGGTCTGAGACAGAGATGACTTCCATCATATCTATTTGCTTGGGAACAGAAGCGAGCTTTGCAGCTGCCTGCTCCTTTCTTCTCTGGATCTGGAACTCTTTTTCCTCTTCGGCATTTCTCTTCTTGTAGGAAGCGGAATTTCTCTTCTTGAAAGATTTCTTAGGAGTTCTCTCGTTCAGTTCGAGTTCTTGTCCACCACTACCAGGTCTTGGACCACTGCCACCCTGTCGATTGAAAGGAGGACGTCCGGGACCACCACCTTGTGGTCTGAAACCACCGGGACGGGGCTGGTATCCACCAGTACGGGGCTGATAGCCAGTTGTACCGGCAGGACGGGGGTTGTTACCCTGGTAGCCTGTACCGGCAGGACGGGGGTTATTACCCTGGTAGCCTGTACCGGCAGGACGGGGATTATAACCCTGGTAGCCTGTTCCGGCAGGACGGGGGTTATTACCCTGGTAGCCTGTTCCGGCAGGACGGGGGTTATTACCTTGGTAGCCTGTTCCGGCAGGACGGGGGTTGTTTCCCTGATATCCTCCAGTTCTTGGAGCACCACCAGCCTGACCTTGGTATCCACTACCACCTTGGCGGTTACCCTGATAGGGAGGACGGGAACCTGGAGCAGGTCTACCCCCTACCGTCCCAGCAATACGAGGGCCATTGGAAGGTGGCGCCGGTGTCGGAGCGACCCCATTAGGGTTCTTGCTCTGCCATTCGGCATGATCTTTCACGGTCTGACCTTGGTTAGGTACCGGAGGAAGGTTGATAGGCCTTATTACAATGGGACCGGTATGCAGTGGGGAGGTGATAATCTTGTCCCCGGTAGAACGTACAGTTTTTCTTAATGTACCTATACGTTTCTGTCCAGCCGGTTTTTGTTCAGTGGTGGAAGTTGATGAATCAGTGCTTGAGCTTGACGCAACGGGCCGAGCTTGCGGTTTGACAACCACAACCTTCTTCTTCACCACAACTACCCTTCTCTTTTCAGGAGACTTGGGTTTGGTTTCGGGTTCCTTAGGAGAAGTGTTCTTCTCTTCCTTGGCTTCCGATGGATGTACTACATGTTTGATCAACGTTGCTTTTGGCTTGTTATTCTCTTCCGTCATTCTTCCCTCTTGGATAATATTACTCTACCTCAAATGCAAGACCTGTACCACAGGTCGGGCACACAGTCATATCGATGGTGATTGCCGAACCGCAGCTGGGGCATACATATTCGGTATCTTCATTTTCTTCATCTTCAACGATATCGACATACTCGTTGATAGTATCCTTAATTGCAATGACCTCTTCCCCACTCAAATCTGAGAAAGAAGAGATATCATCCTCGGTGAGATTGATGAACTCCTCAACGCTGTACACATCATGGAACTGCAGTTTCTGCAACAATCGTGCATCCATTGGGAGGTCTGAAAGCGCAATCTCGTCTTCATCGACAAGACTCTCTTCAAGTACAGGGGGAGCCTCTTCCAAATCAGCTACTGTAACAGGGAACTGTTCATCAAACCTTGGAATCTCACCAAATTCATCAGGTTTCCCAAAGAAACTCTCTGCACGTGAACGGGCTTCGATAGCGATGTCCAACTCATTGAACTGGGCCTGGGTCTTCACATCAATGATCCAGTCCACAAGCTTGTTCGCAAGCCTGACGTTCAGACCTTGCTTTCCAATTGCCAAGGAGAGCTGACTTTCGTCGACTATTGCCACTGCATGGAAAATGTTCTTGTCCAACACCACAACATCTTTTACCTGAGCTGGGGATAAGGCGTTGCGGATATAGTTCAGCGGGTTAGTGTCATAGCGAAGAATGTCAATCTTCTCCCCTTCTATTTCACCCATGATAGTCTGAATTCTATTTCCCTTCAACCCGACGCATGCACCAACAGGGTCGATTTCATTGTCGCGGGATGCAACAGCGACCTTGGATCGATAGCCGGCTTCTCTGACAATCTTGATAATATCAATCTGATTCTGGGCAATTTCAGGAATCTCAACCTCAAATAGGTGTCTGATCAATTCGGTACTTGTCCTGGAAAGTACGACACGCACACCGCGTTCTGCCTTTTCCACAGTCTCGACATAGCACTTGATCTTATCGTTGCTGCCATAGCTTTCACGGCTGGACTGATAACGTCTGGGTAGGATGCCTTCAGTTGAACCAATATCGACATAGATGTCACCATTGGGAACTTGACGGCGGAAGTATCCGATGATCAGCTGGCCTTCCTTAGCCTTGAACTCACTATAGAGGGTGTCCTTCTGAATATCCCTGAAGCTCTGGCGAGCCCTCTGTTTGGCGCTCTGAACACTGATACGGTCAAAATCCTTCAGGTCTACAGGGATGAGCAGCTCATCGCCAATTTCACACTCCTCATGAATTTCCTTGGCATCGCTTAGGGCAATTTCAGTAACTTCGTTGTACCAGTCATCATCATCGACAATCTTGCGTCTAGAACTAAGCTCAACAGATGAGAAATCCTCATTGAATTCAATGACTGCATTCTCCTCTGTGCCAAACTTGCGCTTATAGGCAGCACGAAGAATCTCTTCAATAGTGTTAAGTACCAAATCTTCTGAAATATTCTTTTCCGCTACCATGCTTCGGATAGCGTCACCTAAATCAGTTGCCATGTGAATCGTCCTCCCATCTATAGTCGAGCTTTGCTTTCTGAATTCTTGCAAAGGGCACGACCATTGTCTCAATCAAATCTTGTGAATCGCCGATATAGGCAGTACTAAGGGTAACTGAACTATCATCGCTCGTTGTGATCAGACCACTGACCCAATCACCATGCTCTGTATCATAGACACGTACTCGCTTACCCTCTAGAAGGGTGAATTCATACACATCCCTGATGGTTCTCTGCAAGCCTGGGGTGGATACCTCAAGTTCGAGATCACGTTCGTCTAGCTGCAACTCCATACGTGGATAGACGAGCTTATAGACTTTCGAACAATCAGATACATCCACTTCACGGCCCTTGGTCATGATCGTAATATGCACCCCGACACTGAAGCCGCGGTCAACCCTGCTGATATCAACAAGGGTTATCCCTAAGGCTTCCAACAGCGGAGCATACTCCGCAAATAAACTTGTATTTTGTATTCCTGTTCCTAACATACCTTTCCAATTGTCATAAAAAAGGGATTCGCTTTCTAGCGATCCCCCAATAATCAGACATATCCTACATGTATAGTAAGCGGAACCCCCCCTCTTGTCAATCAGAAGGGTAATCTTACTGATAAAAGAATAACTATTGTTTGAACAAATTTGCTATAAACAGTTACCTATATTCAAACCATCGCTATAACTAAAGATCGTGCTTCAATGCCATACCCTTGTGCGAGCAAGGCCCTGCCGGTTGCTAGAGTGGAGCCTGAGGTACAGATATCATCCAACAATACAAAGGTATACCCAGCATTCTTATACATTTGTACGCTCGTATCAAGGTGAAGCAATGTTAGTGTATGGCGTTCTTTTCTTTCAGCTAGGGAGAGGAATTTACTCTGGCCCTCCCCTTTCTGTACTAATAATCGAAGAGTGGGGTATCCTATTCTTTTAGTCAGCATTCTGCAAATGAGCAGCATTTGGTCAAATCCCCGGTCAGAAAATCCCTTTTTGCTGGCAGGTATGGGAATGAGCAAGGGTTTTTCAATGGTTGCAAGCATGGGCATGTACAGGGGGGCGAATACCCTTGACAGAAGCTTCTCCTCCCCTGCCTTGAACTGGTTGAGCAGATTAGAGACAATGCCTGTATAGGAGCCATAGGCTTGGAAACCGGTAAGACAGAATGGACAGGGGTACGCCACATCCTGTAGAGGTCGGGAACAGGAAGGACATCTTTCTGAATATCTGTATGCATAGGACTGCCTTCGCAACTCCTCAGAGCAGATTGGACAGAGCAAAGCATCGCTGAAACGTCCGCAAGAGATACACACCATACCCTATACAGAAGCGGTGGTACTCAAGTCGCTTCAAGCAGAGCCTTGAGTTCCTCCAAGAGTACCAGAGCAGAAAGAGGCGAGGAGCTCTCTACAGGGAAGTCGCGTATCCTGTCCAGAACAGTTTCCTCTCCAGCTGTCAGGGAAGGGAGGTCTGTATCGCTTTGTTGCTCGCAATCGGCAAACAGTTCAAGTTGGGGACTCGCTATCCCATACTCTGCAAAGTGCCTCTTCTGGAAATACTGTGCCTTGCGCAGGGATGTTGTAGGAATCCCTGCCATCTTTGCAACATTGAGACCATAGGAACTGTTGGCGATCCCCTTGATGACTTTACGCACAAACATAATCTTTCCCCCCTGGTCAAGGACCTGAAGGGTAAGTAGCTGTAGACGCGAGTTGTCAAGGTGGGCTAGCTCATGGTAGTGGGTGGCGAACAGGGTTTTCGATCCAATCTCCAGAAGGGACTGCATCATAGCGTACGCAATGGACATTCCATCCTGGGTACTGGTTCCCCGACCAAGCTCATCAACGATGACCAGCGAGTGTCTTGTGGCGCTTCTGAGGATATGTGCAGCCTCCTGCATCTCCACCAAAAATGTCGATTCCCCCCGGGCAAGATTATCACTCGCCCCTACCCTACAGAACAGGCTGTCCACAACACCCAGCTCAACATTTCTTGCCGGGACGAAACTCCCTATCTGGCTCAACAGGACTATCAGGGCATTCTGACGCAGGTACGTGGATTTTCCCGCCATATTTGGTCCGGTGATAAGGCAGAAACGCTGTCCATCCTCCTCGATGGTTAGGTCATTGGGGACAAAGTTCCCTATGCCCAGCTGTTGTTCCACAACAGGATGTCTACCCCCTTCAATGGTAAGACAGTTGGCGGTAACAAAATGTGGGGCTGTGTAGTCATGCTTGGTTGCAGTTGTGGAAAATCCCTGCAGACAGTCGACCCTACTGAGAAGAGATGCAATGGCCAAAAGGACGCCTTGCATGGCTCGCGTTTTCTCCAGAAGAGTCTCATACACCATCCTTTCCCGTTTTTCAGCCTCTGAAGAGCTTTGAAGAATCTTTTGCTCACACGCAATGAGTTCATCACTGGTATACCTTTCTGCGTTGACCAGCGTCTGTTTCCTATAGAAAGAGGAAGGAACCTTATCGACTTGACCTTTGGATACTTCCAGATAGTGACCTAGAATCTTATTGGAGGAGAGCTTCAGGGTGGTGATACCGGTCTCTTCGCGAATCTTGGCAAGGTAGGTAGCAAGCAGCTGCTTGCCTCCCCCCTTGATGGAACGTAGTTGGTCTAGGATTGCATCAAACCCATCTAGGATGACTTGCCCCTCCTGAAAAGGTCCCTGATGCTCTTCATTGATTGATGCATCAAGTTCCTTAATCAAGTCCACCAGGCTCAGAAGTTCCTCTTCTGAAATGCTCTTGTCCAGAAGCGGTTGGTAGTGTTCGTTAAACAGGGCGAAAAAGGCATGCACGGTCTGAGACACTCCCACAAGGTCACTGCTTACCGAACGGCCCATGGCTATGCGTGAGGTAAGTCTCTCCATATCAAGGGCGCTCTTGAGAATTGAGCGTACGCGCTCGAGTTCCTTTCTGTCATCGCAGAAGAAGGAGACCCACCGCTGTCTCTCAAGAATCCTTGGCACATCGACCAGGGGAAAGGTGATCCACTTCTTCAGAAGGCGCGATCCCGCACTGGTAAGGGTGGCGTTGATCGCTGAGTAGAGGGAGAATTTGGCAGATCCGTCAGAGTTGTTGGCTAAAAGCTCCAAGCCCTTGCGACTTGCCTCATCGATACGAAGATACGTATCTTCACTCTCCACAGTGAAATGGGTGATATGGGCAAGGACAGTCTTTGCAGAATCCTTGAGATAGCGCAACAGAGCACCTCCGCTGGCTATCTCCAAAGAATTACTCTCCAATGAAAATGCCTTCAAGGAGGAGGTCTCCACCTGGGAACACATCAGAACAAAACCATCCTTGATCTTGAAGTACCAGGGAGGAAGTTTTGTAACCATCGCCTGATGACCATCAATGACAAGCTTGAAATCTGGATTTGAAAAATAATCATCCTCGTCGACAAGCACTTCTCGAGGTCCTACCTGCTCCAAGACCGAGAGCAGGGAGGTGAACTGCTTCTCGAAGGGTACGGTCCGCAACACAAACTCCCCGCTGGTGATGTCAGCATAGCTAAGGGCGATTGTGCGTTTTTGCAAGGATACGCACAGCACATAGCTATTACTTGTCGCATCAAGGAAGTCATCGTCTATGACAGTGGCAGGTGAGACAATCTGGACGACCTCCCTCGTGGCTATCTCCTTGGCGTTTTGGGGAAGGTCGATCTGTTCACAGATGGCAATCTTTTTCCCAGCATCCAGGAGACGCTTGATATAAATCTTTGAGGCATGGTGAGGGATACCACACATCAGTTGGTCCCCACGCTTGGTCAACGTTATGTTGAGCAGGCGTGAGACCTCAACAGCATCGGATTCGAACATCTCGTAAAAGTCCCCAAGTCGAAAAAAGAGTACCTTATCCTGATGCTGCTCCTTTATCTTATGGTACTGCGCCATCATCGGAGTGACGCGCTTTTCACTGTCCATACCTATCAATAGAACGAGGTGGTGATGGCCAGCACCAAGCTCAACCCGCTGTCAGGATTTGAACTGCTCTGGAACAGGGTGTTGTTCTGACTCCAGGCAAAAGTATTGTCGATGTAGGTGGCGTTCTTTACCAGATAGAGGCCCAGGGGGAACCCAGGGATCTTCAGCTTGATGCCTGCTCCCATGGAATAGTACCAGCCCAAGGAGTTCAAGCCAGAGAAATCTCCCAGAGTTGAGATGACCCCGGTCGCACTGGTATAGATCTCAGCGGACAGCACATTGTGTGCCAAAGGCCAACTGATGGATAGCTGGTTGTCAAACAGAAGAGACTGGTCGTAGACCACGCTGAAGCCCCTACCGATATTCATGCCGTCGATGTAGAGCATCTCATAGCGTGTCGCACCCTCTTTCGCTGCTCTCCAGGCCCATTCTTTATCGTAGTAGTACTGGGGAAGCATGATATTAAGGGTGGAGGTAGCACCTAGGACCACATTGGCCTTCTTCTCGTCAAGGGTAAAGGTGAAGAGGGTAACATACCCACTCGCACTGCTAGAGGAACGGATATAGTTGGATAGTCCTCTTAGGACTCCACCTGCATAGGCAAAGCTCTGCGAGAAGAGATACCCCTTGGAGGTGTTCTCGATACGGTCCCGCCCATCCCAGGTCAAGCCCAATGAGATGCGGTTGGAAAACTGCCAACTGTCTGCATATTTCTTGATTAGCAATTCAAACGGGTCATAGAGGTCCCGGTCATAGGTTGCATGGTTCAATCCGATGGAGACCCCTCCCGAGAGGATAAGCGCACCTGGACGGAACATGAAGGTATACCCTGAGTTGTATCCGATGGAAAAACGCTGGTAGTCGTAAGTCATCAGATCTTTGCTTGCCGGAAGGGCTTTCTCAGAAGCAAGATAGCTTGCATAGCTGCTATATCCTAAAGGATAGGCTGTATCTGTGGTTGCCAGTCCGTAGTAGTCACTTCCTGTTCCCCTCTGCAGGGAGGAATCCTTGATGCTCCGTTCAAAGGAAAGGCTGAGGCCGTTGGACCACCGCCTATTGCCAACCCACCCGTCGTTGAAGGAGATTGAGACGTTCTGAGTGTCAGGGCTCAAGGTGGTGGAGATGGACAGGTCGCGGCCGGTTCCCGCAAGGTTCTTGTCAGACCACTGTAGGAAGCCACTTACCGGGAAGCCCTCGACATTGCCACCGAAGGTAGCTCCAAACTGGATATCCATCTGGTTTCCCTCAACTACGGTAAAGACGGGAATGACCATTCCGTCTTTGCTCCCATTGATGATATCAAACTGGACGTCGGTTACTATAAGGGTGTTGTAGATGTTCTGGGCACTCTTTATCAGTTGTTCTTTGCTGAAGATATCACCTTTGGCGAACGTGAGCTCCCGTAGGAAGACATACTCTTTGGTCTTTGTCGTACCTTCGAGACGGATATCTTCAATGATAGCCTGCTGGTTCTCCTTCACATTCAGGACATAGGAGATGATCAGATTCTCTTCGTCACGGACCTCCTCTGTGGACATGAGGTTGAAGATATAGCCATTGTTCCAGTAGAGGTCAGCCACATTGGCTATCTGTGCCTGCACTCGGCCTTGGTCGAGTACGGCACCCTTCTTCATGGCAATGAGGTCTTGGAACTCCTCATTGGTGAAGACCGTGTTTCCTTCGACTGTTATGCCACCAAAGAACCACTGTCTGCCCTCTTCAATGCTATAGGTAATACGGAGACGGGAGAACTTGTCCCCCTCCTCACTGATATCTTCTGTACGTACTTCCTTGATCTTCGCTTCAATGTATCCGTTGCTGCCGTAGTAGGAGAGCAGGTTTCTTTTGTCTGTCTCGATGGTCAGTGGATTGTAGTAGCCGGAATTGAAATACGTTATGGCCTTGCTTTCCACCTGTTTCTTCAGCAGGTCAGAGGGAAACACCACATTTTCCTCGAAGACTATCTCACCTATTCTCTTTTGGGCATTTTCGGTAATGGTATAGGTAATGGTAGCTTTATTGCTTGTCTCATCAACACTGTACTCACTGTCGACAGTCGCCTCTGCATACCCCTTCTTCTGATAGAGGTCAATGATGGCTTCCTTGGAGAGAACGATTGCCTGTTCCTGGAGGAAGGAACCTGTCTTTGCGGTGATTGCTTCGGTGATATCCTTATTCTTAATATTCTCATTGCCGACCAAGACTACGGTATCCACATAGGGTAGCTCAAAGAAACTCATCTCAATGACAAGGGCATTTGCATCAGTTTCTCCTCTCCTGGCTTCTGCCAGGAAATAGAGAAAGTTGTCCATGGCATACAGTTTTCCCTGTAACTCGTTGAACAATTCATCAGAGAATGTCTTTCCTATAAAGGGGTACTGTACGTTGGCGACGATGTTCTCATCAACATTCTGTAAGCCAATATTGGTAAAGGATGTAATTTTCTTACCTACATACCAAGCTTGCTCATCTGCTGCGCCTAGGATGGCTAGCGTGGCTACAAGTAAAATTATGATCAAAAATATCCGTTCTATCTTCCGATTGCCCATGTTGACTCCTATCAAATTGTTTAACCTCTCGGATGAGAAATTCCAGTCCTCTTAAGGGGCTGGGATGAATCAGCCTTGATTTTCTATGTATTTACGTATTACTTCTGTGGAAGCATCACCTACAGAACAAGCAATTTAACCATCAGACCAAAAAGTGCGTTCATTCTAAAAGTGCTTCGTACATACATATTCATAGTACTTCCAAACTCAATAGGTTGCTAGTGACTTAAGCCTAGAAATTATCATTGAGATACTGATTTGAGGTTCATATGATAGCAAAATATGTATGATCTTTATCCGACTCAATTGTATCCATGTTAAACTTAGAGTTTAAAGCAATGTTCTCTATCCCGGATATTATGCACTTGGTAAGATTTACTGTAAGTAACCACTTTCTTTACATATGGACAAGGGTACTATGTACTTTTAGAGACAACTTGCAGTGTGATTTTGTATTATATTTAGTCGTCATCGTGTGAGATATTTTCTTGTATTTTCCTGTACTTATCTAGTTTATATTTGTATACTAAACAAATATGAAGTGGTATAAAGCATTGAAAGTTAGGGTTTATCCAAATGCAAAGCAAACCGAACAGCTCAATAAGACTCTCGGCTGTGCAAGAGCTATCTATAATATGATGCTTCACGAAAGGATTACTGTCTTTGAAGAGAATAAGGATGATAGACAGAAATTGTATGGGTATACCTATAAGGAAGTGTCTGCCTACAAAAAAGAGTACGAGTGGTTGAAGGAAGCAGACTCACAGGCATTGGCTTGGGAAAAAGTAAACCTGTTACATGCTTATTCCAACTTCTTCACATCATTGAAGGGGGAGCGTAAGGGTGAGGATGTGGGTTTCCCCAAATATAAGAAAAAGAAAACAAAAAACAGTTATACATCCTCTCTTGTGAATAGGAATATGGCGATTGATTTCAATCTCAAAAGAGTCAAACTCCCCAAGCTCGGTTGGATACAGTATAGGGATCAGAGATCCTCAGCCGAAGGCAAGATCAAGTCAGTTACAGTCTCGAGATCCACAACAGGGAAGTATTTCGCTTCGTTTCTATTTGAATACGAAGCCCCTGTGGTCATTAAGAAAGTTGTGACTGATCCTGAAAAAGTCGTCGGGCTCGATATGGCTCTGGAAAACTTCTATGTTGACCACGAGGGGAATACTCCTGGATTCACCAGGAATACACGAAGATATGAAACTCACCTTGCTCAAGCCCAAAGGAGACTAAGCAAGAAGAAAAAAGGTTCACAAAACTGGTACAAAGCGAAGCACAGAGTTGCTCTTGTGCACGAGACGATAGCCAACGCTCGTGCCGATTTCAACAGGAAGCTCGCAACCGAATTGTGTTCCAAATATGATGCAGTTTGCATCGAGACCCTTTCGTTGAAAGGTATGTCACGAGCCTTGAACTTGGGGAAATCAGTTCATGATCTTGGCTATGCCAACTTTGTCTCAAGATTGAAACAGAAAGCTGCTGAGACAGGAACAAATGTCATCCAAGTGGACAAATGGTATCCAAGCTCAAAACTCTGCAGCAATTGTGGGTATAAGAACAAAGCGCTCGGCCTTACAGATCGCAACTGGACATGCCCCAATTGTGGAGAAGAGCTCTCTCGTGATGAAAATGCAGGGAAAAACTTGCGCAATGTAGGTTTGGATCTTTTGGGGCTGGGCAAGCCCTCAAAGCTTGTGGAGAAGATAGTAAGTCTTAGTAACTTCGGTTCCTAGGCCGTCTTCTGTGAAGCAAGAAACCCATCGGCCTTTACTGATGGGTAAGTCACCGCAAAACTATCCGCTTGGTTACACTGAAACCAATGGTATCGAAAATATTATATATCGACAACTCATTCGGTTGCGTGAAAAATGAGATTCTAGCCAGAGGATTGGTCCATTCCATGGAAAGCTCCAGATTGATAGCAAGGTCTGGGGCTACAAACGAGCGTTTTATCTTCGACCTGTCGGTGGCGCTCAGATGGATCAGTGCCTGGAGAAAATAATCCTTTCCAATGTATTTTCCCATAAAGATGGTGGTATTGTTCAAATATCTGGCAAGGGGGCTGAAACTTGTGCTCAGAGAACTCCCAGGCAGAGCATCAAAAAGAATGTTCTGCACAATGTTGCTTCTCAGGCTAAAGAGGTCCAGACCCAAGGAGATGCGGATGGACTCTGTCAGGCCCCCGTTGTTTGTCGTGTTCAGATACCCAAGCTTTCCCGCCACATCGGTGGCAGCCGCTGCAAGGGAAACTACGCTGTAGAGATTGACCTCTCCGTAGGCACCGGTAGGTAAGATGCTCTGGCCCATAATTTCCAAAATCTCATTGATATCCTTATTCGGGATACTTTCAAACTGCGGATTGAGGTTATTCAGGCTAGAGTCCCTGAGTATCAGAAAGATATCCACACGATTGCCCTGACGGTCAAAGTCGGTCAGTTTTGCTCGTAGGTTAATCCTGGGCTGAATGGTGGAGAAGCCTGAGAGCGCATCGGTATGTAGGCCAAGAGACCCCTCAGTTATGAAGAAGTTTTTCTGGAAGTAGTAGATCTCACCGCTTCTGAAGGCGAAGGTCCCATCGAGGGCGATATCCCCAGTCGTGTGATCATACAAAATATCAATGCTCTGGTTTTCTGTAAGTGTCGCCTTGAGAAAGGGATTCGTTGGGTTAGGATAGTAGAACGAAACATTCTTGCCTGTTGTGAGTGTGAAGTCTGTGCTGGTCTTGCCAGTGGGCACATACCAGGGAGGAAGGTCACGAAGCCCTAGGCTGATGATGGCGTTCTCCATTGTAGCCACACCCGATAGCCATATCTGCATTCCAATCCCAAAGAGGTTGAAGGTTCCTTCTGCGTAGGATTGTATTTCTGTATCAATACTTAGTATGGGAATAAACAAGAAGACCTGTCCCTCAGTTGAACGTGCGTCTATCTCATAGCTTCTAAGATTGAGACCATCGAAATCAGCTCTCGCACGTACAAGTCCCCGTACGGTAACACCGGTTTCCCTATTTGTAGAAAAGAAGGGGATAGTCGGGCTCGTTGCCCTAGATCCATCGATGGTCACAGTAGCTCCTCTGACTGAAAGGATATCGTTGGGAAGCCAGAAAAGCTCCATGGAAGAGGAGTCAAGGGAGAGTTGTCCATATGCCTTGGGTTTTGCCAAGGTACCTCCAAGGATGACCTCTCCCTGAGCTATCCCATCCTTGAAACTGAAGATGGGTTTGACAAAAAGCCTATTCAACAACGTAAGGGGGAAGTATATGTTCTCAGCCTTAAGGTTGAGCTCATCTGGGCGGATCCATCCTTCAAGATCGATTCCGATGCCAAAATCCTTGTCCACGTTCGCTTTGACCATTCCATCATGTGCGTCATAGCTAAGGGAGAGCAAGGAACTGGACACGGTTGCTTTGCCATCCTTGTATTTGAAGCTGTAGCTTCCATCAGCAATACCCTTTTCACTGAAGATCAACAGGTCCTCAATGGTAATGTTCCCACTCAAGCCATTACTTGGCAAATCCCGAATGACCCTTTGCATATCAAATAAGGAACCAGGTGACATAAAGGGTATGGAGAGAGAGAGGATAGCCTGTGAATTCTGCACAGTATAGGAGAGGATCCTGCTATGATTTATCCTTCCCCGAGAGAGAAGTATTCCTTCCTTGGCATCCAGACTGAGCTCGATATCCTTGAAAACGAAGGTCCCCTGTTCGTAAAGTCCATGCTCAATCTTCCATTGCGTATCGGTCGCACTCAGATCAGAGGAGAAGGAGAACAACGGGCCTTCCAGACCAAGCTTCCCATCCATGCTGACCATATTTTTAAAATTGGTGTACCCGTATGCTGTAAGGTCGAGAGAAACCCCTGATAAAAGGGAATTAAACCGCTGCAACCCTACTTGGCGTATCTCGAAAAGGGTTTCTACCCTTTCGGAGCTCCCCGTCAGTGCAAGGGATATCTTGGGGACGTTCTCCTCTGCAAGGACAAACGTAAAGGAAAAGGGTGCTAGTCCTTCAGCCCTATATGTTTCGAGAAGCTCACTGCCCTTGTACATGGCTTCGATATCAAACTGGGAAGAGCCTTGGTTCAGCTTGAGATTGCTTGTCGTAAGGGAGGAGGGAAAGACGAATACCGACCCACCAAGGGAATACTCTGTTTCCTGGAAAAACAGAGAATCAAGGTTGAAATCAGTGGCTTCAATCTTCCAATCATTGGCTTTGTTGAACTGTAGAATCAGATGTCCGTCTAAAGAGGACCCACGCAAGAGCCCTATCCTTGGCAATGCTAGTTTCTTAGCAACAATATTTGCCCGGTAAGGAGGAGCGAGGTATGCTTGCAATAACAGATTCTCCTGGCTAGTGACTTCAATCTGCAAGGAAGGGAGCAAAAAGGTAAAATCCAAGGGATAGGCCTGTCCGTATACAGAAAAATCAGCGGTTCCAATGAGATTCTTCAGTCCTTCCCGGGCTATGACCCCTTCAAGGGTAAGGGAAGGTACAAAGGGAGTGGTAATATCATACCGATACTTGTTGGGTGGCAGTGGGGAAAAATTTGCTGAGATGAGCAGTGCCCCTTTCTCAGTATCGAAAAGTTGCAAATTCCCAGAGGGAAGCCAATAGTTGAGTTCTGTCGATCCACTGTAGGCCAGACGCAAATCAGCGGTAGAGAGGTTAAGCGAATCGACTACAACTGAGTCTCCTTCTATGCCTGCAAGGACGGTAAAACCTGCATTGAGGTTCCTGTTACCCAAAGAGGCGTTCAGCAGCACCAGATCAGAGGAGAAGGTACCGTCGAACCCAAGGATGGTCCCTGTGCCTTGTGTTGATTGAAAGGAGAGGTTCCCTGTAAGACGTGTCGTATCGGAATAGAAAGGTTTGAGAAAGGGTGCGTAGCGTTCAAGGGTTGGCCTTGCCAGGCCAATGGTGAAATCCTGCATCCTGCCAAGGATTGAGAAGGTCCCCTTCTCATCCTTAGGCAGATTGTACAGGGCGTTGAGTAACAGTTGGTTCTTATGGGAGAGACTTGCCTGGAGCTGTCCTCCCTGAAGATTCTGTTGGTAGGCCAACAAACCGGAGAAAGGCTCCTCCACCAAGTCAGAGGTGAGGGAAGGAAGGGAGAGTGAACTGGAGAGTGTGGTGAAATCATCAGAAAGATTCAAGGAAGCAGATAGGGGGGACCTAAGATGAATATCGGCATCGCCAAAGACTACAGATGCCATGGATTCCAAGGAAAGGGAAACATTTTCAATTCCTTCAGGAGCAAGGGATGCCTCAGAAAGCAGCTGTATCTGATCGAGGTTGATGAAGATATCAGCAAGATTTGTCTGCACATTATGCAAGGAGAGCCTAGCATAGAGCTTCCCACCCTCCTCTAGCTGGGCGGATCCTATCAGAGTATCGGTCTGAAGTGAGGCTAAAGCCTCATTCTGCAGGGTAAGGGGAGACCCTTCCTTGGTGGCAAACCCTAGCAACAAGGACCCTTCATCCTGGGTAAGGTTGAAGGTAGACGTGGGGGCCTGCAGAACATACTCACCAGAAATCAGCTCAAGCTGGTCGTAGGAAGCCTCCAAAGTGGAGAATGCAAGGCTGTCCAGAGTAAGGCGGGAAGAAAGTTTTGGTATGGAAGCCTCGAGCACAGGATGGAGGACCGTGAGGTTTGCCAAAGAGAAATCTATACCCAGCTCCCCTTGAGAAATGTCCAGGGACGAGAGTTGGCTTGCTAAAGCAAGTTGCTCATATTGGGCTGTTGCCCCTGCAAAGGCAAGCATCCCTGTATCGGCTTCAGCTTGTACCTCCAGATCGGAATTGATGTTCAGGTTGATCGTATCCAACTGCAGAAGTCCCTGCCCGAATTGAGCCTTTGCAGACTCAATGCTTCCCTTGAAGGATTCAAGAGCAAGCTCGGATGCAAGCGAAAGAGAAAGGTCAGCCTGGTGTATTGAGGCCGTAAAGGAAGGTCCTGAAAGTTTTGCGTTCAGCGAGTTTGCTGCGAATCCTAGGGAATTGCGTGCAAGCCAATTGGAGAGCAGCTCAGAGCTTTTAGGCTCTAAGCCTCCACCTAGCGATTCCAAATCTGCTAGGGAAATGTCAACAGTGGGTTGTTCCAAGGTGAAGGTGAATTTCTTGCCCTTGCCAAAGAACGAGTAGACAAGCTGCCCTATTCCCCTATCCATGATCAGGGTATCAGAGACGACCGGGGATTTTTCATCAAGCGTTATGGAGAAGCCCTTTAGTTCGACTTCCTTAAAGAAAGACCTCGTAAGGCTACTAGCCCTGAAGGACAATGAAGAACCTCTGTCAAGATTGGCTACAAGAAAATCGGCAAAAGGTTGGGCGGGATTGATGACACTGAAAAAGAGCATCCCATACAGGCAGATGCCGGAACAAGCTAACACCACAAGGATGGAAACTGCTATGTCTTTGAACGTAGTATGATATCTCACCTATTAAAACCTTTTGGCTAGTATACCTTATTGTACCTTCTTTGCCACCACTTGCTTCACAGCAAAGGGCGTGTAATCCCGCTTCTTCCTAACAAAAACTGATTTACGCTACGCCTACTTTACAGTACCATAAGGAGGTGTAAGGAGAACAGTAATGTCACCAATATTTGAGAATCTTGTAGTTTTTGAAGGTCTTGATGGGTCGGGGACGACCACACAGATGCAGTTGTTGGCTGAGAGATGCGACAAGGACCTCAGAGCCTGTCGTGCGACGTTCGAACCTACAGACAAGCCGATAGGGCGTCTTGTTCGGGCAGTCCTGCAAAAGCAGATTGTAACGACTCCTCTTGCCTTGGCAATGCTCTATGCGGCAGACCGCGAGGATCATCTCTATAATCCGATATATGGCATGGCCAGCGAGCTAAAGGAAGGCAAGCTTGTCATCTGTGACCGTTATATCTACTCCTCTCTCGCATACCAAGGGGTGGAATGTCCCCTTGAGAAGGTACAGGAGCTGAATCAGTTCCCTGCACCCCAGTACTTGTTTTTCATTGATACCCCTGTTGAGGAGTGTATCAGAAGAATAGAGTCCAGGGGTGGAAACTCAGAACTCTTTGACCGCCATGAGTTTCTGGAACAGGTCAAGACGAACTATGAAAGGCTGTTCAGCTCCCTACCTCAAGAGGTCAAGTTTTTCCGTATCGATGGAATGCAAAGCAAGGAAGCGATCGCCCTTGAGATTAGGAACGCTCTTTTCACAGAATAAGCATTGCATCCCCATAGCTGAAGAAATGATATCGCTCATCGATGGCCTGCTGGTAAGCCCTGTCGATGAGCGTTTTTCCGGCAAAGGTTGAGACCAATACCAACAGGGTTGATTCCGGGGTGTGGAAGTTGGTCAGAAGATGGTCAACGACCCTCCACTTGTAGCCTGGTTTGATAAAGAGGTTGGTCCGGTTCAAGCCTGAGAGGACCATACCAGTTTTCTCATCAAAAGCGCTTTCCAGAGTCCTTACGCTTGTGGTTCCGGTAGCGACAATTGGAATTCCTGCACGTTTTGCCTCATTGATGACATGTGCGCTTTCGCTGCTTATCTCAAAGCGCTCAAAGTGCATATGATGGTCATCGAGATCTTCGGTACGGACAGGCAAGAAGGTCCCTGGTCCTACATGGAGCGTAATGGGAACTACAGTGCAACCTTTTGCCTCAACCTTTGCCATAATCTCATCGGTAAAGTGCAAACCTGCAGTGGGAGCAGCAACAGAGCCTTCATTTTTAGCGTAGATGGTCTGGTAGCGCTTCTCATCGTGGAAATCATCATCACGTTTGATGTAGGGAGGAAGTGGCACATGCCCTAGCTTCTGGAAAAAGTCCTCAGTGATCGCCTCATCAAACTGAACTGTACGTGTTCCATCATCATTTTCTGAGATAATCTGTGCATGAAAGAGGAATGGATCAGAACCAAATGTATAGTGCTTACCTACATGCTGCCTTTTTGCCTTGGTAACCATGGCTTGCCAGCTTCTGTCAAGATTCTCCTCCAGAAAGAGAAATTCAACGGTTCCTCCCGTTTCACTGCAAGCGTAGAGGCGAGCTTTACGTACCTTACTGTTGTTCACCACCAGAAGGCAGCCGCTAGGAAGATAGTCGACAAAGGCTGACATTTCTGAGTTGACAACGGTGCCTGTTGTCCTTTCTACAACCATAAGCCGGTCAGAACCACGCTTGTCAGCGGGTGTCTGTGCGATCAGCTCGGGGGGTAGATCAAAAGAGAATTCCTTGATTTTCATCCATATTCCTTTTGCAGGGCAGGCCCAGCAAGTCATAAGCCTTCTTGGTCGTCATTCTTCCACGGGGCGTGCGCTTGAGATACCCCTTCTGGATAAGATATGGTTCATAGAAATCCTCTAGGGACTCTATGGCCTCCCCAACAGATATGGAGAGAGTCTCAGCCCCTACAGGTCCGCCGTCATAAAACTCGATGATGGTCCTAAGTATGTTTCTGTCTTGGGTCTCCAGGCCTGTGTTGTCGATGCCCAGCCTTTCCAAACCATGATTTACAATCTCCATGGTGATTATGCCATCGCCCATTACCGTGGCAAAGTCCCTCAGGCGTTTCAGCAGGCGGTTGGCAATTCTTGGGGTTCCCCTACTGCACTTTGCCAGTTGGATAATAGCTTTCTTTTCGATGGATATGTCCATGATGTGTGCAGACCGTTCAATGATCTGGGAGAGTTCCTTCTCGGTATAGAATTCGATGTGTGCTGTGATACCAAAGCGTGAGGCTAGCGGGCTGGAGACCGAGCCAGCCTTGGTTGTGGCACCGATGAGAGTGAATCGTGGCAGAGGAATGCGCATGGTCCTTGCAGCAGGCCCCTGGCCGATGACCCAGTCAATCTCAAAATCCTCCATGGCGATGTAGAGCATCTCTTCCAAGGCGGGCTTGAGACGGTGGATCTCATCGATGAAGAAGACGGAGTTCTCGGTCACATTGGTCAGTATCCCTGCAAGGTCCTTTGGCTTATCCAAGGCAGGGGCGCTGGTCATGCGTATCTCTGATCCCATCTCATTGGCAATTATCGAAGCAAGAGTGGTCTTTCCCAAGCCTGGGGGCCCTATGAGAAAGGTGTGGTCAAGGGGTTCTCCCCTTCCCCGGGCAGCTTGGACAAAGACAGCAAGATTGTCCTTCAGTCTCTGCTGGCCTTGGAAGTCACACAGCATTTTAGGCCTGAGGATGTTCTCCTGCTTGTCCACTTCCTGCTGAAAGGTGGTTGAGACTACAGAACTATGCTGCAGTGCATCAAGTTCACTCATATTGGTTTCCATACTATCCATACGTTACCCCAGTGCAATGATTGCACTTCGGAAAATGAACTCTTCCGTCTCGTGGTGGCTGAGCCCGGCAAGTTTCTCCTGCTTATCAGTCACCAGTTTTTCTACAACATCTTCCACTCTCCGGCGTTCATACCCCATATCAACGAGGGCATTGAGAATGTCATTCCACTCCCTGAGTGCCGCTCTCTTGCTTGAAGAAGGAGAAGGCCCCTGTTCTTCTTCCAAGACCAGGACATTGCGCAGGGCTAGGATCATCTTCTGGCCTGTTTTGGGACCAACTCCTGGGATGGAAGAGAGCAACTTCACATTACCACTGTCCAATGCTTGGGCCAAATGCTTCACGCTGATGCCAGAGAGAATGCGTAGTGCCTGCTTCGATCCAATGCCGGAGACTGTCTGCAGCTGTTTGAAGGCCTCACGTTCGGCCTCATCAAAAAACCCGAACAACGTCATGCTGTCTTCACGATGGATTAGGGTGGTAAGCAGACGCAGGTCCGAACGGTCGTCGCCTGAAAGCTGACTCAAACGACTTGCACTCTGGGCTGATACATTCAGAGAGTACTCAATACCATTGCACCGTAACACAACCACCCCTTCGGTGATGGAGATAATATCTCCGATAATTGCATGGATCATACGCTGTTCATCCTTGACTGTGTAGCATTAAAAACCGCATAACAGAGCGCTGCTGCCAAGGCATCAGCGCTGTGGTCGGGTTTCGGAATTGTCTGAAAACCCAACAGGAGACGAACCATCTCCTGAACCTGTTTCTTGTCCGCCCCCCCATATCCTGTGACTGCACTCTTGATAGCCATGGGACTGAAAAGCTTCACCTCAATGGATTGTAAAGAGAGCTGGTGTATTGCAGCACCGATTACCTTGGCTACATTGATGGCGGAACTTACATTCTTGGTAAAGAATATGTCCTCCATGCTGCATACGGTAACCTGTTGGGCAAGGGCAATCTCCCCAATGGACTTGGCAATAAAATGGATACGGTCATTGTCAGCCATAGTGGGCATCGTGTTGATCACGCCAAAAGAAACAGGCCGGTTGAGTTGTCCAGTGGACTCGACAACACCCCAGCCTGTCTTTGCATATCCTGGATCAATACCTAGGATACGCATGCGCTATTCTTCGTCGCTGTCCTCAAAATCATCGGGAAGCTCAAGATTGGAAGAAACCTGCTGCACATCATCAAGTTCCTCGAGTTTGTCGATAATTTTGAGAACCTTACGTGCTTTCTCAGCCTCAAGGGTCACATTCAGATCAGCCACTTTCTCAATCTCAGCACTTTCCTGCTCAAAGCCTGCGCCTTGGAGGGCTTCAAGGACGTTTGCAAAGTCAGTCGGAGCGGTAATGACCTCTATCATCCCATCGGAAGAGGTAACATCATCAGCACCATATTCCAAAGCAACCTCGAAAATCTGCTCTTCGGTATATTTCTCTGAATCGTACGTGATTATACCTTTTGTCTGGAACATATAGGAGACGCAACCGGTAGCTCCTAAGGTGCCTCCACTCTTGGTAAGAGTACTACGCACATCACTGGCAGTCCTATTCTTGTTGTCTGTAAGGGTGTCAATGATCAGAGCGACCCCACCGGGGGCATACCCTTCATAGGTGAGCTCGTAATAAACTGAGCCGTCCATCTCTCCCGAGCCCTTCTTGATTGCCCGTTCGATATTGTCTTTTGGCATATTTTCAGTTCGTGCCTTCAACATGGCAGTACGCAGTCTGGCATTCGATTCAGGGTCAGCACCTCCCATCTTTGCCGCAACTGAAATTTCTTTTATCAGTTTGGTGAATTTCTGGCCGCGCTTAGCGTCAGCAAGACCTTTTTTGTGTTTGATGGTAGCCCATTTGCTATGGCCGGACATATTTTGAACCTCTTACATGTGTAGAATACTTGCATATAATGCAACTTGATTAGGTTACCACAGTGATACTTGCCGGTCAAGTAGTCACAAAACAGCCAATGCGAAGCGCAAGACCACCTCATCAAGAACCATAAAGCCAATTTCACTCAGTGAAAAACTTTGTTCTGTGGAGAAGTACCAGCTTGAATCCAAAGATTCTATGACTGTTGAAAAAAACTTATCAAACAATTGGGAAAACCGCAGCAGAAACAACGTTTTATCGATACCCATATCGGTACGGAGAGCCATCATAAGGAACTCTTCCAGATGTTCAGAGATGGTGAGGTTTTCCTCACTATACCCTGAAAAGGGAACCCCCTTTGCGTAGGCATACAGCGTCTGGTTCTGACTGATGTGTAGCAGCCCAGGTCCGCTACGAATAGCCGAAACTGCACTCGACCCCAGTCCCACATAGCTGTCCAGATTCCAATACGTCAGGTTGTGCTTGCATTGGCAGTTGTTCCGGGAAAAGTTCGATACCTCATAGTGACGGAAGCCCAATTTCTTCAGGTGGGCCCATACCCCCCAAAGGAAGGCTTCCTGACCATCCTCATCCAAGACAGGGAGAACCCCAGCGGAGACTTGTTCAGAAAGGTCTGTACCCTCCTCCACAGTGAGGCAGTAGAGGCTGATGTGAGACGGTTGTGCAAGGCCCATTATTTCATCAATATCTGCAATGGCCATCTGCATGGTCTGTCCTGGCAGGCAGAGCATGAGGTCGAAGGAGAGTTCTACCCCATATGTCTCATGAGCTTCCCTTGCAAGGGTGATGGCCTTGAGGTTATCCGCCCTACAGGCATTTCTGCCCAATGTCGCCAGCACAGTATCATCCATACTCTGGATACCTATGCTAATCCTAGAGACAAGCGAATCCTCAAACAGAGGAAATAGTGACCTGCTGAAAGTCTCAGGATTCATTTCAATGGTGCATTCGTCGCTCTTGCCCTTGCTTTGGGCTAGGCTGAGCATGCTCTTAAGCTGAGCATAGGTAAGGCAACCGGGATTTCCTCCTCCTATGAATATGGAAGAGAAGCCGCTATCCGAAGAAGAGACTATAGTCTCCAACTCTATTAGGAGGCGTTGCATATACGCCTCCCTGTAGGGTAACCAACTTGCCTCCTCTTCTGAGTAGAAGGCGCAGTAGGAACAACAGGTTGTACAGAAAGGGATGTGGATATAGAGGGCTAAGGGAAAGCCTGGCCTGGAGCCAAAGCGATGATCTGAACCAAGGCCTGACACTACTTGTTTCCCAGATAGCCTATTCTTGCAAAGGGCCAGAATCGGAATCGTACGCTGCCGTTGATCTTCTTCTGTGAGACAGGACCAAAATAGCGACCGTCTCGGGAATTGTCCCGGTTGTCTCCAAGGGGGAGGATCTTGCCTGTAGGAATGTAGGTACCCATTCGGTAGCGGGCACTTTCGTTTCGGTAGGAGAAGTTGCTCGGGTCGAACAGGTTTTGGGTTCGGGTCCTTGATGCTTCAAACTGGTACATGTCGTCAGGGTAGTTGTCATTCTGTACGGATGCATAGGCTGAGGAGAGATACGAAGGAGCGCTTGTGGAAGGGATGAACACTTCCTTGTAGCCAAATAGCGACCCCCATGCCTTAATTCCAGCATACTGAGAAGATGAAACGCTCCGATGGGGTCCCTCTACTAGGTCAAGCTCAGATCTGAAGGATTCTTCTGGAACAAAGTCAGCAGAACCAGCCTTACGGATCTGAACATTTCCCTCAGAGAACCGGACAACTTCGCCCGGGAATCCGACGGCACGTTTTACATAGAGCCGTTCGGCGATAGAGCCATCGGCGTTCTTATCAATATTTACCAGAGAAAAGGTTCCCATATAGAGAATCTGTGACAGGACATCAAAGAAAGGACCTTTGGAGTCATATTCGGGGTTATAGAAGGTGATGATGTCATCACGCTGGATCTGACGGTTCTTGGAAAGTACCTTAGGGCCTCCAGGGTAGACCTCAATGCCATAGATGGTCTTGCTTACGAAGACACGGTCACCCACATTCATTGTCGTCTCCATGGAAGGCGAAGGAATGAGGAAGAGCTGAAAGAGGTACTGGTTAATGAGAAGGACTGCAAAGACTGCAAAGACAAGGGCATCAGCCCACCCCTTTATCTCACCCACAATGGTACGGGGTTTCTTGCTAGCCAGCTCATAGGCCTTTTCAGCCTTGCGCCGAGTCAGCACCTGTACGGTCTTGTTTTCCAAAAACGTTAGCATTTCATCCATACAAAGCAAACTATCACAATAGGTTCGAGTTGACAAGCAGAGCCTTGCTAGATACCTTTAGGTATTATGAAAAGACACATTGAACTTCCCCAGGTAAAAGAGGTGCAGCTTCCTCAGTTTCTGGGAATGAGACCTGGCATATATATAGCTACTCTGCTTATAGTTGTGATCATTGCAGTAATCTTTTTGGTATGCTTTTTGCCTGGGATCATCAAGGGCGGACGATATGTCACCTTTACAAGTCCCCTGGCCAATACAGGAATATCTATCAACGGGACGTACCTCGGAGGCACACCTTACCAGTTTTTTGTCCCAAGCGGAGAACATGAGGTAACTTTTACTAAAGGTGGAACCACCATAGGGAAGACTACACTGAACGTTGGTCATCCTGTTTTCCTTACCTGGCTGTTCCACAGGACAAACAAGCTGGAATCTGACATAACAGGGCTCACAACCCAAGAGAAAGCTGCCATCAACCTGTTCAACGTGCAAGAGATCATGACCATCAGCGCCATCACCGACTTCGACACCGTTCACCCCTACCCCCCAGTGTTTTCAAACCTGGTAGAGGACGCCCTTGCTATGGACCTTGATGAGAAGACACAAAATGATAGCTTTGCCTTGGCAGCAAATTTCATCACCTCAAATACTATGCTCTCTGATGCCCTTGAAGCAAAAGGGAAAATGAACGCCAAGACTTCTGAGCTCATACGTAAGACCCTAGAAGTTGCACAACGGCTTTTCTCCAACAGCACCACCGAAGAGGTCGGCCTCCTAGAGCAGGACCACTTGGTGAAAGGTACCAGGACAACTCTCAAGGCAAACGATTTTGAACAGGCTGGCATAACCTATCCTGCCTCTTCCTTTGTCATGGGAACCAAAGTCCCCCTGATCTTTGCTGAGACCAACAAAGCCGGGATCGAGGTGCAGACCCAAGGCTTCAGCATAGCCAACACACCGGTCAGCCAGTACCAATGGGCCCTTTTCATTGAAGAGAATCCCCAATGGGACAAGAATCAGGTAGAGAACCTGCAACAGGACAATCTTACCGATGAGTACTACCTCAGTGGGATCCTACCCTCAGTCGTGTTTGCCACAGGCAAGCCAGTACACAACATCAGCTATAAGGCTGCAGAGGCTTTCTGCACCTGGCTGTCCGACCTTACAGGAAAGGACGTCTTCATACCTACCCAGGAAATGTGGACCCTAGCTGCCCTTCAGGCCAAGGACAAGGCCTATGCAAGGTCTTTGACCATCACCGATGGGGACAGGACAACACCGCTAGCCATGCTTGGAGGAGTCTGGGAGTTTACCCAAAGCCCCTACATCCCCCTACAACGCGTTACAGACTACCAAGAGGTAGCAAAGCTGTATCAAACTTTCGCAATCTCAACAGATGTCATTGTCAAGGGAGGGAGCTATCTTAACAAAGCATCTTCCATTGACGAACATACAGTGGGAGCTGTCGATACTACCGCCTGCGGAGACCTCATTGGTTTTCGCATTGCCTGGAAAAACTAGATGAAACAAAACAAGAATACATTCAAGCTTTTGCAAAAGAATAGGAAGGCCTACTTCAATTATGAGGTCATCGAGGACCTTGAATGCGGAATCGCCTTGGTAGGTACTGAGGTCAAGTCCATCAGGGACGGCAAGTTCAGCTTCTCTGACAGCTATGTGACAGTCACCAACAATGCTCTGACCCTTGTAGGACTCACCATCCAGGCCTATACCCATGGGAACCTCAACAACCACGAACCGCTGAGGAACCGGCGACTCCTTGCCCACAAGGCGGAGATCAAGAAGTTCAAGCGTAAGGTGGACGAGAGAGGCTTCACCCTCATCCCAACCTCCATCTATCTCAGGGGCAACCTGGTTAAGGTCCAGATCTCCCTCTGTAGGGGTAAGCAAGGCCACGACAAGCGTGCAGATGCCAAGGAAAAGGACATCAACCGTGATACGAGGCGCGAGCTGAAGCAGATGCAGTACTGATCAAAGGGATAAAGCAACAAAGTGAGAACATTTTCTTCCTTGTTCTTGTATGTGCCCCAGTACAGGTGAGGATTTAGGATAAGACTAAAGTCACGTGTATTTCTGCCATATAGTGGGCGTACTAGGGATATTACCTTGTAACGACGAAAATCATTCAGAGTCCATAGGGGATCCTAAAATAATCAAGATATTGTTTGAAGGTATCCTGCGAAGCGAGGCAGGTGTCCCGAAGGAATCCTCTCTCCCTGTGCCAATCGCGCAAACCTCGGTAGTAAAACATCTTCATATCATCGGAAATGATGAACGGGACGATGCTGTTGCAAAGACACTCCTTGAACATGATCAGCCTTCCTACACGTCCGTTGCCATCCTGGAATGGGTGGATGAGCTCAAAGCGAACATGGAAGTCAATGATATCATCCAAGGTCTTCTTGTCGATCGCATGGTATGCATCGAGCAGTAATCGGATCTCATTTGAAACATTCTCAGGCAACGTCGTCACGTTTCCTCCGACTTCATTGGGCAGCTTCTTGTACTCGCCGACGGCAAACCCTTCTTTGCGGCAGTCGCTCGTCCCATTTTTCAGCAACGAATGCAACTGTTTGATGAATGGCTCACTGAGTGTGAAATTAGCCCGGTCGATCATTAGGTCGATGCAACGGAAATGGTTTGTAGTTTCCACGATGTCATCCACATTTATATATGTGTCCTCAAGGCCTATGGTGTTTGTTTCATACATATAGCGAGTTTGTTCGTGGGTAAGCTGGCTCCCCTCTATATGATTTGAGTTGAAGGTGAGGTCAATTTGGATCTTGTGGTAGATTCCCCCATGGCGCTTGTCTCGTTTCTCTTCTTTCAGAGTTGATAGGAGTTGTGATGCTTGCATGGAGCCCTTGCTCTTCCTATCGGGTTTGACTGCGCCCTCGGGAATATTCCAGGTCTTTCCCTGCAAGAAGGCACCTTCAATTTTCCCCTGTGCACAATAATTTCGTACACTCCGATCGCTCATCTCCCATTTGCGTGCAATTTCTGCTACTGAAAAGTACTTCATCCTTATCCCCCATTCATATATTATCATAGTATCGGCAAAATAGCCTCTTGATATATTTGAATATTCATATATTGTGCCGATGTAAACTGATTATTGATACCTTTCATTTTCTTAAGGAATGGTTTTTCTCTTTTCTCTCGGTGTTTCTTAGTACCAACACAAAATCAAACAGGATCCCAAGCCTACAGTGCAAGGATTAGCTGCAGGACACTACAAAAATACATAGTTCAGGTGATTTCTACATAGAGCTCCTTAAAAGAGAGAATGAAAGGTATAATAAAATACAAATAACATATTATATAGTAATAAATATGTACTTTTAGTAATAACCTAGGGAAAATATTGCAAAATACAAAGAAAATAACAATTTTAAAGATACAATTGTATTGAATGAAAAATATGTCTAGTAACAGTACAGAAAAAAATGTAAATAGCAAATTTGTTTATAGTTGAGTTGTATAAAATATTGCATATGCATAAATATAATTAAAATTATGTATATAGATATAAGCTTATTATTATTTTTATAACATTTTATAGAATATATTTAATAAAATATCTAACAAAACACCTTTAAAATATTTTAAAAAAGATACTTATAATATTTTAGAGTACTTTAATTACAGAAATTGAAGATACATTATAAAAGTGCACAATGTATTAATGATACATATTCAATGCATACATAGCAAATATACATATCAAAATTGTTGTAGTGAGATATACGTACTTACTTTTAAAGAGTAAGAATGTATATAGTAATTCATTGACATGAAAAGCTTGATAAAGTACTATTTACAAACAAATAGAAAGCTTTTTATCTATTCATATACGATTGCACTAAATGAAACGTTTGAACAAGTGTTTGAACAAATGCTCTATTTTATGAGGAGAACGCATGGTAACCAGCTCACCCTTCACCCTCTGCAGGATCACCCGATCTGAAAGGACCTATTGGTATGCACTCTTCAGAAATCCTGAGACAGGAGAGAGGACCAACAAGAAAAGCGTGGAGAAAATCCGTAAGGATCTGGGGATATTCTCATCAGTTCCCATCAAACGTCGTGATGAGGCTATCCTCATATGCCAGAAAGCCTTGGATGAGGGTATAATCTTCGGGAAGAAAGAACCCTTGTCCTTCTACTCGTACTTGAAACGCTTCTTTGACTGGGATGAAAGCCCCTATGTACAGAGGAGGAACCTACTCGATCCTGGCAGCATATCTAAGGACTACATCGCAACAAGAGAAAACCTCATTTCCAACCATATATTGCCTCGCATCCACACCAATCTGCTCTTATCAGCAGTAACGCTCAACAAATTGGAACAAATCCAGCTCGATTTGGTCAAGGACGGCAAGCTTGCCTCATCAACCATAAACATCTGCATGGGTGCAGTATCCCTAGCCCTAAAAGAAGCGCAGAGACGGGGACTGCTCAATACACACAATTCCTATACAGTACAGTCATTAAAGAGCATGCATAGGATGCGGGGCATTCTCAGTGAGACTGAGTTGAAGACGTGTATGCAGTTCATGAAGAGAGAGGGCGAACAGAGGATATACCTGGCTTGCCTCCTATCGCTGCTTACGGGTATGCGTAGCGGAGAGTTGCGTGCCCTGCAGTTCACTTCAGTAGGTGAAGACCTCATTACCATTGACCAGGCCTATGCTGATAAGGCGGGACTTAAAGTTCCCAAGGGGAAAAAGACGCGGTACGTACCCTGCCCTGCTTTCTTATGTGAACTGTTAAAGGCCCTATCCATATCCAATCCAAATCCCAATGCATACCATCTGGTTTTCTGGAGCAAACGTGGGGGCCGTTTTGTATCGAGTCACTATTTCAGCGAACGGTTCCAGCAGGAACTCGTACGATCAAAGGTATTGGAGATGGAAGAGATCAAGGAACGGAACATTACCTTCCATTCCTTGAGGCATATGGCAAATACGCTCTTGCGGGGTTCAGTTGATGAGCATGTGCTGCGTATGACCATAGGGCACAGCAGTGAGCAACTCTCCGACCTCTATACCCATCTTAGCCAACGCGGCCTGAAGAGCGTGGCCCTTGCCCAACAGAACAACATCTTGCCGTTGTTAGACGAAGATACTGTCTAGTACAGTACCCTTCTGTCCTAAGGTAGCATGCAGCCAGGCTGTTTTTTGTGTCCAAGATAGTAGGCAAAGGCCTAGAGTACAGCAACTCACCACCCTTATCCCATCTCTTTGGGCCGAGGTCTACGATCCAGTCAGCCGTGTATCCATGACCGTTGCAAGCGGAACAGGGCCTTTGATATCCTTGGAAAGACCCTTATGCTCTGAGAGCCTCCGAAGCAGCATGGTAGAGACACTTTCAAACATACTGGTCTTAGGAGCCGGTTTGGAAGGATGCAATCCAGTGAATTGTACGCTATCACAACCATACAACAGCAAATTTTGCTGTGCTGCTGATAATACAGCAAGGCTCAGACCATCGACAGGGGGAAGCTCATAGAAGGCAAGAGCATCCTTGAAAAGCCCTATCTCATACTCTTTGTAACGATGCTTCCAGAGCTTGATACCCTTTTGGAGCAAGTTTCTGAATCAAGTGAGTTCATCGGCCAGACGCTTAAACTTCCTTTTCCAGCTTCGGTTCCGTTTTATAAAGTAATTTCCAAAAAGACCTACGAGACACCTAACAAACAGCTCCATAGGAGCCCACAGGAATACCAAACCAAGCATCTTGCTCGTATAGGTCTTGGAGAACATATAACACGAGATGTATGTCTTTCATGCATACATGCATTTGGATACTGTACATCTCTTAAGACTGACATCTTTGAGCAAGAACAGTACCTGAACAATGGATGAAAATTGTTACGGAAAAAACATCATGCCCAACAACTATCGTAAACAGTGTATCGCTAGGTTTTCTCACAGAAGAGAAATGTCTAGAAACCGCGAATAGCATGCATGAATTGCAGTTTCTTGAGGGTCAGCTAGTTTCATTGAAAAGTATGACATGGTACAGTTGAGGAAACATTTCAATCGTGACAATATGAGGAGAAGAAATGAAACTTGCAGTTCTCAGTGATGTTCATGGAAATTATAGAGCACTGGAAGCAGTGCTTCTCGATGCTAAATCCCTAGGAGTAGACCATATTCTGTTTCTTGGTGACCTTGTCCTTATGGGTCTTGACCCACAGCCATGTTTTGACCTTTTGATGGCACATAAGCCCTTGGTTACAATAAAGGGAAATACTGAATCTACCATTGAAGATATAAAATTAGTAAAGCCCAAAAATGAGCAGGAAAAGCAGTGGCGAAAGCTTGTTCGCTACACTGATATCCGTATGAAACCAGAAGCAAAGGCTCTCATGAAGACCTGGCCAATTATGCAGAGAGGCGAGATTGGCAATGATCCATTCATTTTCTGCCACGGTAGTCCATACTCCTATAATGAAGCTATAAAAGAAGATATAGATCCTTCTTCAGAACTCTATACGAAGCTGATGGCAGAAGATGCCTCAGTTATTCTGTGTGGACATACCCATATTCCTGCAGACTTCACCCTTAGGAATAAGCGCATCATTAACCCAGGGGCAGTAGGCTATTCCTTTGACGGTGATGTTCGTGCCTCATATGCCTTTATGGATATCCATAGCAATAAAATCAATATGACCATAAGACGTATTGAGTATGAACGCGAGTTGTATATTAATGAAGTCAGGCATGCCTGCCATAGCTTCAAGATTTTCTCAAGTGTGCTCTATTCCTTGGAAAACGCCAGACCAGATCCCAAGTATTAGACTATCACGATTGATTTGATAAGGTAGGAAGTGTAAAGCAGATATACACATACCAAGAAGGCTCCTTCAAAGCGATTTATCCTTCCCTTCCTACCTCTGAAGCCATATCCAATGATAAACAGGGAAACGGTAAGGATCGCCATGAGTGCCATGTCCCTATAGACAGTGGAACTTTCCACTGCAAAGGGACTGATCATACCGGCGATTCCTACAACTCCTAAGGTGTTGAAGAGGTTGGACCCTATGACGTTGCCGATGGCGATGTCATGCTCCCCTTTTCTAGATGCACTGATCGAGGAAGCAAGTTCTGGAAGGGATGTCCCTATTGCGACTACAGTGAGACCTATGATGGTATCGCTGACGCCGAAATGTTGGGCGATCTCGACAGCCCCATATACAAGGACTCTCGAACTTACGATAAGTACAAGCAACCCGGAAATGAGCAACCATATCGATTTTGGAAGGGAGATATCTGAAGATAGTTCCTTTTCAGTCTGGCTTGCCAAGGCATCTTTGTTATTTTTCATCCCTTGAATTATTGACCAGGTCATAAGAAAGGCAAAGAGCACCAAGAGATAGACAGCGTTCCAGAATGACAGGTAGAGGTCCATCATCAGAAGAATGGAGATGCCGGTGACAAAGGTAAGGATTGGCAGTTCTTTCCGTAGGATGGCAGAATGGATCCTGACAGGTCCTATAAGGGCAGTTATGCCTAATATGAGTGCTATATTGACAATGTTCGAACCATAGGCATTACCCAAGGCAATGCCGGAATTCCCCTGCAAGGATGCAAAAGTAGATACAATCATCTCTGGCATTGATGTTCCAAAGCCCACAACGACCATACCTATGAGAAGAGGTGGCATGCCAAAGTATTTGGCTGAAATGGATGCACCATTAACAAAACGGTCTGAACTCCACAAGAGAAGCAACAGTCCAACAACTAACAAGACACTGGGTACGAGCATAAGATTCCTTTATGAAGAAAAAAGAGTAAGAACGCAACTATACAAGGAGCATTCTTGTCCCCCTATCCTAACACAAGCAGAAGAGGAATCTCAACCAAGAGGGAAAGGGAATCTGAAGAAAACCAAGGTGACCTCTTAGGTTTTTGGTTGTGCAATCATAATACAGTACCTTCATGAGTTCCCCCTATGGTTTCTAGAGTTCTATAAAAGAGCTCAACATCTTCAATCTGCGCGGCAAAGCAACTGATCATACATAGCAGATGTATTGTATATTTTTGTCCTCATCATTTTCAGAAACAGGGGCAGTATCTTCTTCTTATTGGTACAAGAAAAGGCAAATCTGACAAAGAGATCCTTAACATTGTGGGAATACACTTCCTTGTTGACATAGTACAAGAATTGCTTGCTTTTGCTGGGCAACCTTTGGTTCATGCAAACAAATTTTTGAAGACGACTTTTTGAACCTCAACATCACCTACTCCTAGGTAAAGTATTGAAATATCATTTTTCAGTACACACCCACCAGGAAAAATGACATCTTGCAAGTCAGGTCGTTTTGATGGTCCTGGTAACAGGTCTCTACGTTCTAATATTATTGAAGGTTCCTTAACCAGATATCCTGATAATGGATCGATGACAAATGTCATTGGATAATAGTGTCTATGCATATCGGAAGAGAAGCATGCAATATGTCCTAGAACACCTAGGGTTCCATCAGGAAGAACCTGTGCATGATTTACTCCACCCCACTCTTCTTCTGAAAAAATGTTGAGCAAGGGAGCGTTTTCAACGGCATTGATAGTAAGGTCATGCAGTGAATCAAGTAAGGAATAGCCAATTTGCCCTATTCCTCCTTTATTTTTCCCTTGTGGACGAGTGAATAAGGCAATTTTCCCACAAGGCAAGCTACAGATTCGTAAGTCTTTCATCCCTTTGGGGCCCGTAAAAAAAAGACTGGTATCTTTCAAGCTATTGTAAGTAAGAAATACTGTATTCCAACTTTGAACCAGTCCTGATGGAGAGAAATCAACATGAACACCACCAAGCAACAGCATAGTATCTAGTTGTATCCAAAATGGATCCTGCAGATTTGTGGTAGGAAAATCACGAATTGGTTTCCATATATCTTGTACCTGATCCTGCTCAAACATAACAATTCTGGAAACTTCACTTTCTCTTCGTTCGACTCGTGCAGGTAATACAAGTTTTTCTTCAAGCATAATCGGGTATGCAGGGTTATATACATCTTGCCCTTCTATATTTATGAAGGATAACCTTTTGTTTTCAAGAACACTTCTAGTTTTTTCTCGATGCGCTTTCAATAAAGCAGAAACAGTATATTTTCCCATTGGTTTTTACTCTCAAAAGGTTTTCAAAGGTATATCAACACGACAAATGCTCTTATCAGCAGCTCCATAATATATCACTACATCTGAACCATTGAGAAATGCAGTACAGGGAAATACTGTATTGGAAAAGAATCCTGAAGTTTCATACTCCATCTCTGGTTCTAAAATAGGGTGTGCTGATCTAGATAGAATGATTGAAGGATCATCATGGTCAAGGATGATTGCACCCATTGAGTAGCGTTGTTGTATGTCTACACCATGATAGAGTACAAGCCACCCTTGGGGAATACGAATAGGAGGTGCGCCGGCTCCGATTTTTTGGCTTTCCCACTCGTTGCCTGTTTCGCAATCAAACAGTGGTTTATGATTACCCCAATGTAACAAGTCACTAGAATCAGCAATCCAAACATTAGAATTACCTATGCCCCCCCCCCCAAGGGAAGGTCTATGTAACAGATAGTACTTTCCATTGATTTTCTCAGGGAAAAGAACTGCATCTTTATTGGCAGGCGGTAAAATCATTCCAATTTGCTTAAAACTCTTGAAATCATTGGAGGAAGACAGTGATACTCCGACCCCATGCCGACTAACGGAAGAATACGTGATATAGAATTGATCCTCTAAGGGAGTAACCCTAGGATCTTCCATACCCCATTCCTCTAAAATTGGATTAAGAGGCATGCAGGGGGTTTCTCCTATTATAAAATGAACACCATCATCTGATACAGCAAGCCGAAAGGTTGAAAAACTGGTTAATGACACAATTTTACCAGTTTTTCTCTCTACAACTACCCTATTATCAGAGAAATCAAACTTTGGATCAGAAAGATCGAAAGTCATTGAAGAAGGTTGTCCATGTAGATCGAAGATGGGGACTGTTAAAACCCCTTCTCTAGGAGATTTGAGAATTTCTGCAATACGACACAGTAAATAGGTTTTGCCATTTAATTTTGCTCCACCACAATTGAAAATACCTATGACTTGCATTTGTTTGGTTGTTGGAGAGACATCGTTTATGGATATGACAGGGTTATCCCTGCATCTTCGAATAGAATTGTTTAGCATTATTGCTCCTTGAAAAGTAGTATGTTTAGTTGGCAAATAAATTTAGATGTTATTTGAATTGCATGGATATTCCCTGTTTGAAATATCTCGAAAAGGCCATAAATAATATGAGAACAGGAAAGGTAAGAATCACAGAAGCTGCATACAAAGGCCCCGGAAGGTTGCCCATGGGTTTGAACTGGGTTGTTATGAGCACATTTAGGGTCTGCATTTGCAATTTGGGAGCCATGAGCATGTCCCACATAAGTTCAGACCAGCGACCCAAGAAGATTGACAGGAATACAATGATGGAAATAGTCCGACAGATGGGGAATGCAATCGTGAATGCTATACGAAATTCACTGGCCCCATCGATTCTTGCTGACTCAAAGATATCAGATGGAAGAGCCTTGAAATAGTTATGGTACATCAGAATTCCCCATAATGAGATGGTATAGGGAATGATCAAGCCAAGATAGTTGTTTACCAATGGCCGTAAGAGCATATACTGGGGGACAAGCAGAATGATGGTTGGAAAAAACATTTGGAACAGGATCAAGTTATAAATGAGTTTTGCCCCACCAAACTTAATCTTTGTCATTGCATATGCAACCAATAAGCCCGTTACCATGGAGATGGCTGTCGATACTGTACTGACAAAGATGGAATTAAACATGGAACGAATCCACATCATTCGGTTGGCAGATCCTCCATTTGTCATCAGATATACATAGCTGTCCAAACACAACCGTTTGGGTACCATGCTTGTATCAACTTCTGTCCACGGAGTAAACGATTGCAGAAGAATATAGTAATACGGAAATAGGGATATAAATGCCAGGAAAAGAGCAATGACCATTGCAATCCTCATGCTCTCTCTTTTTTGTCTATTCATGATATATCCTTTAAATTATGTATCTTCTACATATCGGTTTGTGATGGTAACTACCAAGCGCAAGGTCACAAATATGCAGATTCCTGTAAATATGGCAATCATAGCACCATAGCCAGATTTAAAATTGACAAATGACGTGTTGTAGAGCAACAGCTGCCATGACAACGTCGTCTTAGCGGGTCCTCCGCCAGTGAGTAAGAAGGGTTCTGTAAAAATACTGTACACTAAGCCTGTAGCCAGGATGATAACACTTTGTAATGATGAAGTGATCATGGGTACGACTATCTTCCAAAACCTTCTTGTATTGCTTGCTCCGTCCAATTCGGCCGCCTCAAGAATTTCTGGTGATATAGCCTCATAGGAAGCAAAAAGAAACAGGGAATAATAGCCTGATACTTTCCAGATAATAATTACTACTATCACCCAGAAGGCCACAGAGGTATCGGTGAACCATCCGATAGTCAGGCCCAAAGTATTACGTAGCCAGATGTTGAATGCCGAACTATAACTAAAGAAATATCGGACAAACACAGAAGTGGCGACACCAGAGGTTAGAAAGGGAATAAAGAAAATTACCGAGAAAAGCCCCTTGAATCTTGCAGGAAGATTATGCAGGACTGATGCTATACCTATTGAAAAGATACAAACCAGAGGAACAATGGCCACAAGGTACTTCAATCCATTAAAGAAGACCTTATGGACATTAGGATCAACAATTGCTTTTGTAAAGTTGTCGAGGCCGATCCAATTCCATGAAAGTGACATCAGGTTCCAGTCTGTTCCGGCAAGCCATATTGCCCAGATCAACGGAATAGCAAACAGAATCAAAGCAAAGATAAGATACGGAGTGACGAAGGCCCACCCTGTTGTAATTGTTTTGCTATGGATATTTCTTTTCATAGTGAATCGACCTCATATACAACTTATGTGATGTCCTTATTTCAAGAACCCTACTGTTTTCATGTCTCCCATAGCCTTTTCAACATAAGATGTAGCATCAGGTGCTGAGAACGGTTTGAGTGCTGAGGTTCTTAGGATATATGCACACAATCCATTTTCACCCATGGCGGTAAGTATTTCTGATATTGAACCATGGGCCATTGCAGGAATTGAATTAGGAATTAATTTTGCCTGATCCTTCAGGATTTGCTTTTCAGCAATATATTCTGACAGCTTTGGGTTTGTTGTTGTATCACCACGCATTGGGAGCATTCCTGTTGTCTTGAACCAGTCAAGATCAGTTTGTGCGTTTCTCTGTTGTGAATATACCCAAGAGACGAAGGCCACTGCGCCTTTGTGCATTTCTTCAGTGACATTGCCACTCTTGTAAAAGACAATGCCTTTTGCATCAGCGAAGGTATATGGGATATCACCCTTCTTCAGTACAATAGGTGGACCATAGACATAGTCCCCATCGATTCCATATTGCATACCAGATGCATCATATTTAGCGACATCCCAAGGAGCTGTTATCATGACGACATAAGGTACCATTTCCTTTTCAAAAGCTGTGGGATCTTCAGCCATCTGGATGGTATCCCCAAACATTCCTAAAAACTCAAACACCTGTTTGGATGCCTGAAAATCCATAGTGAGGGAATCGCCTGCTACAATACTCTTGCCTTGGGAGAAGGCATTGTATTGCATCTCAAAATCAAACCACCGGTTCCACCATAGTTCTGGTCTTCCGAGTTCTGAACGAAGGAAGATATGGCTAATGCCCATATCTTTCATAGTTGTGTCTTTGAGTCTTTCAAAGTTGGTGATTAGAGTCCTGATATCGTCTATTGTAGTTGGTACACGATTTGAGAATCCTAATACCTTAAGTGCCTTTGCATTCCAGTGGTATCCCATAGCATTAGCATAAATGGGAATGACATACTGTTTTCCTTCAATTTTCCAACCAGGTATTATAGTCTCCATGTTTCTAGCTTTGACAATATCCTTGAAAAATTGGTCATCCTGCAGGTCGTAGATACGACCAGACTGGACTAAAGTCGTAGCAAACCCCCTGTTGATGTTCGTAGAAATAGCTGGAACTGTGTTGGTAGCCAGAGCATTCTGAATACCCGCTTCAGATGAAGGGGTCTCTGGCATCATCTGGGCTATAATTTGGACAATTTTACCATCTACTTGAACATTTTCTGCATTGAACTGTTTGATGATGGCATCCCAGAAGTTGTATTGTCCCTGGTTTGGTGCTGTCCAAAAATCAACTTTCAGGGTTTTTTTTGCTGTGGAACTTTCTGAAGAGCCGGCAGCAAAAACTATGCTTCCAAGAATGGCCAGTGCCATTACCCATACAAGAATTTTTTTCATACTCTACTCCTTTTTTTTTAATACAGAAATACTTTATATTTATAGTATATGGCTACTTTACAATATTGTCAAACATTACTTTGTAACGTCACGGAAATTGTATAAAAATAGAAATATCTGTTATTACGAACAAGAATAGTTTGGGAAACGAGTGGCTTATGCTCTGATCTGATCTGATTTTGCCTTTGGTTTGTTGCTGTAAACCCAAAGAAAGGGAGTCCGAAGTCGATACTGACCCCGGACCCCTTTCGGATCCTTTGAAGATACGGTTATACTGTGGACGTCTAAGCAGACATGCGGGGGATTTTTCCAAACAGCAGTCGTTTCACTATGGTAGGTTTGTCGAAAAGCTGTATGGAGAGATTCCCCTCTTTCTTGCTAATGGCGCCCTTGCGCTCTGCAAGTATTGTCAGGATGTATGCAAACTTGCGAAGGACTATGATCTCCGAGAGCGGGTAGGAACCCTTTCCCTTCACCCTAGGGTCGTCAATACCCTTGTTCAGGATGCTCACAAAGCGATTTATCACCTTACGCCCAGCCTTTGCATCAGCTTCCCATCTCCCCAGGCTGTCCATGGCTTCCCTGATTTCCATGAAGAGGTCCCTGCCCCTTGTACTGTTCGGATCCATATCAGACCTCCCAGCAGAAGCCGTGCTTCTGCGCCAGAGCCTTGCACGGCTGTGGTATGCTGGTTTTGACCCAGCGCCCGTTGACCCAGACCCTGCAGATGAAGGCAGAGGCCCCCAGAACTGAAGGGACATCCTCACCCAAGGAGGAGCCGAGGGTGGACAGCAGCCCCCTTGCGACCCTCCTTGCCTCTGCTGCAAGAGGACCTTGCAGGGGAAGCGAAAGGCCGGGATAGGCAACGCCTGTCCAGTCGCAGCTGTACAGCAACGGGTTGTCATCCCCATACAGGGCGTGCAAGAGGGCAGAGGCGACCACAGCAGGCCCGTCCTCACCCATACGCCTGGCAACCCCCTCAATCTGGGTGCGGCAATGCCACCACAGCAGGGCATAGCCACCGTAGCGTACGGTGCGCACCTCACCCTTGACCTTGGGTTTGGTGGGTACCAGCCCCCCCTCCTCGGTGATGGTGCCGATGTACTCGTCCACTACTCTCCTTACCTTGTCGGTACCCTTGATCCTTTCGGAATGGCCCCGATAGATGCGGTAGGTGCTCTCGTTGATCCTGTTGACGTACATTCCCTTCTTCTTGTGTTCCATGACCCATGGCGGATACGGCATTAGCCCTCCCTTAATGTATTACATTCGATGTAATACATTATATAACAAAAATACCTCAATTGCCAGAAAAGCTTTCATTTTTACCAATAATTTCAGTGTTTATGGGAATATACTTACCTACCGTTCATGCGTTTGTCCTGTTGTAACGTAAAATTGTTAAGTAATGTTAATCTTTACCAGAAAATCAGGGTTGCACAGTTCATTGCTGGTAAGAATAAGTGTATTATGTTGTGAGAAAAAGGGGTTATTAATGAGACAGAAAGCTACACTTGAGCAGATTGCAAACCAGGTCGGAACCAGTAAAATTACTGTATCCCGGGCATTGAAGGGACAGAGTGGAGTAAGTGATGCTCTTCGTCAACAGATTTGGCAGATTGCTACCAGCCTTGGATATGAACACCAACGACTTAAGCAAAATGGAAAAAAAATGCAAGTGGCCTTTCTTACACCAAAGCGATTCTATTTGGCCACAGATTCCTTCTATCATGTTATCTACTATCATTTGAACACTCTCTGTAACGAACAAAATTTTATTCTATCCCTATATATTTTGGAGAAGGATGATGAAGAATTAGGCATTCTCCCTGAAGGGGTTAAAGATAGTGACGGTATTATCGTTGGCGGCGAAGTTTCCAAAATGGTCTTGCAGGCTGTTTCAACAACAGCAAAACCCTATGTAGTTGTGGATTATGATCCCCTTGATAATTACTCTGATTGTATCATCATAGACAATTTTCGAATCGGTGCAGTTTTGACCGAATATCTTTTCCAAAGAGGTTATAATCAAATTGGATTCGTTGGTTCATGTGCACAGTCTTCAAACGTTGCCGATAGAATCATGGGCTATAGGAAAGTTCTTTACACAAAGAAGCTTCCAATTCATGAAGATTGGATTATTGATAACTATGATAAATCTACAGATAACTATATGTTAAATATCAAAATACCAGATTCTATTCCAGATGCCTTCATCTGCCAATGTGATCGAGCTGCTTACTATTTTATGGAACAACTGAAAATCCAAGGTATTGTAATACCTGATCAAGTTGCCATAGTGAGTATTGACAACACCGATTTGGCAGCTTCGACAACTCCTTCCTTGACAAGTATGAACATTGATAAACAGCTATTTGCCAAAGAGGCCCTCAAACTCTTGTTAGAACAACGACAAGGCCGTACCATCGTCAAGCGTAAATATCTTAATGTAGAACTCATAGAGCGTGATTCAGCTCCGAATAAAAAACAAATATGAATCCACTTCGTGCTGTTTCCAACGAAATATTTTCGGAAGTCTAATTGCAAAGAAGGTTTCTATCTATATTGCCGCTTTTATAATATACAACTGGTATAGAGATTCTACATACTACCAACCACTGTCATATTCAAGCTGAGCTTTGAGCTCGCGAACGAACTCATAGTTGGGAAATACCCCTGGTGTGGCATTAAGAAACTCCCCTACATGGGCAATGGTCCCATCATGGTGTACTATATGGTGAGAGAACTGGAAGGCTATGCCTTCATAGGGGTGCCTGCCCTTGTTGAAGGGTATGGCAGCCATGGAGGTTTCGAAGTCTATGAAGTGCAGGGGAAAGGTCCAACCTTCGATTTCCTTCCGTAGATTCTCTGTATCCACCCATATACTCAGATCATTGTTTTTACATTTTTGTACTTGCAACCACTGCCGTTGGCTTGCCGATAGGCCCGGCCGGCCATCAGAGTTTGCCATGATATCAAGTTCAGTGACATCAGAGAGTTTGATCCTGTTGGCCTGGATAAGCCTGTCCTTGTTTCTGAAGTTCCAGATATCAAGAACTGTGGGTGATGAAAAATCCTCTTCACCCCAGCCTCTCTTTCCAGCACTCCTTCTTCCCACTGATGAGGCCCTTCTGTTCATCTTCATCAGTAGTGGTGGTGGTGAATTCACAGGTAGCACAGGCTGATGAAATGGGTGAGACTATCTTGGTATCTGAAGCGTAGTGTTCAGCAAAAAAGCGTACCTTTTCCGCAAATGGCATGCCAAGGCCCTGTTCCCCATCCCTTCCCTCATAGATTTTTGTACACAGGTCATCAACATTGACACTGCAAAGTATGGGTGTTGAGAGATCCTCTTCAGTCAGGCTATCGGAGACTTCCACAGATTTTCTCCCTGTTCCATCAGTAACCAGACGGAACTTCTGGTTTAACCCGTCAGTAGGGCACGAGGCAGAGATAGTCCCTTTCTTGTTGGTGAAGGAAGTGCCTCCGTCCCCATCATAGGATTTTGATTTGACTTCATACACAACCATTGGAATTTGTCTTAGTCGAGGCTCTTGATATCATGGTCACCCCGAAAGTAAAGCTTTGCCAGCTATCGTTTGTATTCCCTTAGAAGATCATCCCTATTGTTCAATCCACCCTGCTGCAGCCCGGGCCTGTAAGCAGGCTCTTTCCTCCCGAGGCAGGAGTAATGGTTATCTGAGTGCTGATCAGATCCTGCATTGCTGATACATGGGAGATGACCCCAATGAGCTTACCCTCCTGATGAAGGCTCGAAAGGGTCTTTAGGGCAGTCTCAAGAGAAGCCTCATCCAAGGTGCCAAAGCCCTCATCAAGAAAGAGCGAGTCTACCCGTACCTTCTTACTGGCCATCTTGGAAAGTCCCAAGGCCAATGTCAGGCTGACGATGAAACTCTCCCCTCCAGATAGGTTCTTGGTCGAACGTATTTCGCCTCCCTGATAGTTATCAATGACGTTCAGCTCCAATGGTTGCTCCTCAGAGCGTATGAGCAGATAGCGGTCACTCATCTTTGAGAGCTGTCTGTTGGCATGGGAGACCATCAGTTCAAAGGTAAGGCCTTGGGCAAAGTTTCGGAACTTCTTACCATCAGAGGAGCCTATCAGGAAATGAAGCCTATCCCATTTTGAACACTCCTTCCTCTGTTTCCCAATTGTCTCTTGCTTACTCGCAATTAGTTGTTTGGCAGCGATATTCCCCTTGAGCTTTGCTTTGTGTTCGGCAACATTATCCCTTACCACTTTCAACTCACCCTCTTTCTCTGCAAACAAAGGTTCCAGTTCAACAAGACTTTGTTCAGTCAGGTTTTTATCCTGTTCAATACCCAGTCTTGTTGTCCTATCCCTCTTATTGGCCTTCAACTCAGTCTGCCTGTCATCAAGGGCCTTAGCTTTTGATGCAAGATGATTACGCTCTGCTAAAGGAAGTATCGCAGTGAGAAACTGGTGTTCATCAAGAAATCCGATGGACGCCAGCTCCTCCAAGAACAAGGCTTCCTGCGTTTTCAGTATGGGCATTCGCTTAGCGAGGGAAGTTTCCAGAGTAGTAATTCTATCTTTTGTTGTACTGACTTTTTGCAAAAGGTCAGTACTGTCCTTACTTGCCTTCTTTTCTGTTGTCTCAGCAGAAAAGACTGCAGAGGAGAGTCTATCTTCCTCCTCATCAGCATTCTTGACACCAAAGAGGTTCTTGCGTTCCACTTCAGCCTTCACAAAGGCATCGCTAAGGATGCCTAAAGAATCTTCTTTTTCTTGCAAGGCACTCTCATGAGTAGCAATAATTCCATCAAGGCGTAGCAACTCACCCTTGATGGTGCTGAGGACTTTTTCAATGGTTCTCTTATCATCCTCATGTTGTAACCATGCATCTTTTCGCTCTCGAAGGGATGCCAATACAGAAGAGAGATCATCAGGAATTTCTTGTATCTCATAAGGCTTGAGCCTAACCAGTAAACCATCAACCATTGCCTCACGCGTTGACTGAGCCTCAGATACGGCATCGACACTCAACTGATACGTAGTGCGAGCCCGCTCTTCAGCATGCAGGGCATCTGATTCAAGCTTCTCTTGTTCGGTGAGGGCAGTGCTTGCATCACGCTCAGCCTGGACCAGATACTGGATGCTTGTCTCCAAGGTTTCAGCATCTGAGATGACCTTCGTAATGGCTTCAATCTTTTTGTCCGTCTCATCAGGGGTTGGTATAGTGCCCACGGCAAAAGGGTGTTCAAAGGAACCGCACAGGGGACAAGCCTTCCCCTCCTCAAGATGATTGCGGTGCTCTTCCAATGCTGCAATCCTAGCCAGATACTCTCTCTCTCTCAACAGGGCATCCTTTTCAGATCGATACTCACGTAGATGCTTCTCTCCTAATAGCCGAGACAGTGCCCCCTTCTTGCTCTCAAGGTCACCTTTGACCTTTATATGCTCTGTTTGTTTTTGCAGGCTCCGTTTGGTACAGGCAGCAAGTGCTTCACTAGCTGCCTTGAAAGCCTTGGCACCCTTATTCTTCTCCCCTTCTTTTTTTCCAACCTCTTTCTTCTTCAAAACCAACGCTTGTATCTGCTCAGAAAGACCTGTCAGTTCTGTTACCAAGGCTTTATCATGGGCGTGTTCGGTACAGTAGGATTCGATGTCAGAGAGTTCCTTCAGTTCCAGCACCTCCTTCTCCGTCTCAAGCTGCCTTTGAGTCTTGTGGGTTTTGCTAGTTTCTTTGCTTTTTGCAATTGTGTTCTTACCCTCTGTAATGCTCACAGTAAGCTGCTCAAGATTCTGGTCCAGGGCTCTAACGTGTTTGAGTAGTGGTAATGCCTCTTGTTGTGCAGTCTTAGCAAGTCCAGTCTGTTTTTCTGCATCGCTAAGAATCTCAGAGCTTAATTTTGCATCAGATGCTAATGCAGGAAGGGCATCAGTCTCATTGGCCAAAGAAGCTTGGTCTTCCTTCTGCTGTATATGCATTCCAGTAAGGGATGCATACACACCTTCAAGAGTTGCTGCCTTGGTAGCCTGATCCAGGACAGAACGTTCTGGCTTGAAGGCAAGTAAATCTTGTGAGAGCATCTGCTCTTCATCTGCAAGGTCCTTGATCTCCTTCTCCAGCTGTTCTAGGTCATTCAGCCATTTGACGGCCTTGGTAAGGTCTGATACCAAAGTCTCCAGGGTGCTTTCCTGCTGTTGAGAGAGCGTGAGCTCTTCTCCGATAGCCTGCTCTTTCTCTGCAGTGAGGATTAGGATGCCTCGGGTCTCAGCCTCCAAGCCAGTGAGAATAGACTGCTCCTCCCTCTGGCGTTCGTGCACTCCTATGGATATGTCCGAGTAGATCTTGGTCCCTGTTATCTGTTCGAGTATCCTGGATTTTTGTTCAACAGTCGCCTTGAGGAAGGTATCGAAGCCTCCCTGGGCAAGGAGGATGGAACGGGTAAACCGGTCGAAGTCCATACCGGTCTTCTCTTCAACAGCACCAAGCACCGACTTGAGTTGGTTTTCGATTACCTTCCCTTCAGCATTGGCCTCTGATATCTCGTGTCTCGGACTCTGCAGTTCCCCATCGGGCTTCTTCCTTGATCGGTGTTGCGCCCAATTACAGCGATACTTTCCTGCCTGGGAGGCAAAGACCACCTCTGCAAAACACTCCCCAGTGTGTCGGCTCATGATGTCATTGCTACTCTGGGTAATCCTTCCAAGCCGTGGAGTCGATCCGTAGAGGGCGAGGCAGATGGCGTCGAGGATGGTGGATTTGCCGGCGCCGGTAGGACCGGTAAGGGCAAAGATGCCATTGTAAGCATACTCACTTTCAGTAAAGTCTATGTGCCACTCCCCATAGAGGGAGTTTAGGTTTTTGAATCTGAGTTCTAGGATTTTCATCGGCTTCCCTTTTATTCTGCGCTTCGATCATACTCTTCAAGAGTCCGAACAATCTCGTTATACGATGCTGTCAATTCAATGCGTTCATCTTCTGGTATCTCTTCGGCATCCATACGTCGTTTGAACACTTCTGAGGTATCGAGGTCTTCCAAGGTCTCCTGTTCGTGCATCGAGTTGAGCACACTGTCGGTGGTCCTTTTGTTCTTGAGTATAGTCACCACTAACGAAGACCCTTCCAACAGCTCTTCTACCTGTTCACGAAGGTTACCAGAAGCATCGTTTCCAGTGTATTCGATCTCAAGCCAGGCATGGCTCTCTTCATACTTGAGTTTCTCTATAGCAGTGGCTATCTGTTCCAAAGAACCTGAAATACTCACAAGCTGCTGAAAACAGGGGACAAGTATGGGCTTAATGGTTATTTCAATTCCATCGAACTCAACAATGACAACCTGTTTGTCCTGCTTGGCTTCTCCAAACCCCATAGGGATCGGAGAACCACAGTAACGCATGTGTGAGAAGCCTCCTACCAATTGGGGTACATGCAGATGGCCCAAGGCAAGATAATCAATGGATGAGGGAAACATATCGCTCCCGATATGGCTTAACGATCCGACATAGAGATCACGCACACCATCACCATCAATCGTCTGTCCACCTGCAGCAAAGAGGTGTCCCATTGCAATGATGGGGACAGACGGATAGCCATCCATCTCACAAGCTTCACGCTTTTTCACTGCCAAGGCACATACCTCTTCGTAGTGGGATTTCATCCCTTCTGCAAGCTTGGTGTTTTTATCCTCCAGGCTCTCCCCTGGTTCCACAGATCGGATATCCCTGTCACGAAGATACGGGACGGCACAGACAATGGCTTCTGGTTTGCCATCATGGTACAGGGTAAGCACCTCGTCCTCAGCCGTATCTGCCTTTGATCCTACCACATACACGGCAAAGGCCTGGAGTAAGGTCTTGGGAGCGTTGAGAAAGGTAGGCGAGTCGTGGTTCCCCCCAATAATGACAGTGCTGTGGCAAGAGGTCTGGGAAAGTCGGGAAAGAAAGTTGTAATAGAGCGACTGGGCCAGATTACTGGGCGTGGTGGTGTCAAAGATATCGCCGCTGATCAGAAGGATATCAATCTGTTGCTCACTAATCGTATCAAGCAACCAATCGAGGAAGAGGGTGAACTCTTCATAGCGTTTTTGTCTGTAGAGCATCCTTCCCAGGTGCCAGTCGGATGTGTGGAGTAGTTTCATTGGGGCTCCTTGGTAGCAAGTATAGCAGATTTTAACCATGTGAGGATTGTCGGTTTGAGGATTTTCCAACAGGGCAAGAAGAGAAACACATAAGGTCCAGAGAACATGAAACCCTTCGACAAAATCAAACGGGTTCTTTTTGTCTTGAAAAACCTTACTCACGGCAGTTCCGGAAAACCTTGATTTTGTTGGTATGATTTGTATATGGCCTAAAAATACCTAGACAACGGTATTGTATGCTACTGGCACCAGAGCCTTGAGCCCTTCGAAGCACAAGGAGTGGGCGTACACATCTTCCCCGGCCTTGTAGATGATTTCGTCCTGAATTTCATTATCCAAGAAAGAATATACCGTGACTGAGGTGTTTTTCGGGTCAACGTGCCAGCATTCCCTAATCCCGCTTTCCATATAGAGACCAAGCTTTCGGATTCGGTCATTGCTTCTATTGGTAGGACTCAAAATTTCTACTACCAGGAGGGGAATTCCTTTGTACGTATCCTTTGCACTAATGTCTTTTTCGTAATCGCACAGCACGATAAGGTCCGGTTGCACCACGTTGATATCATCCGCTGTCGGTTTCCTATAATCCACCAGAGGCCGACGGATGAGTTCTATGTCAAAAGGCGCAAGAAAAGGCCCACAACTAGGCTTATCTTGGAAATACTGCCAGAACTCTATGTATAGGTCTCCAAGAATCCTCTGGTGTGAAAATCCAGGTAAGGCCAGTTGATACACTACCCCATCGATTAGCTCATACCGATTATCACTCTTTTCAGTCAGATCGATAAAGTCCCGGTATCCCAGCAAGCTGTCTTTCCTTGGACTAGTGGCATAATCGACCACATGTTCCTGGACCAAGGAGGAACCAGGCTTACTTCCACCTGCGCTCAGAATTGCTTGGGGTATGCCGTTGCGAGTGATTACAATAGGTTCAATCGAACAAATCCTCAAGTATTTGCCAAAATTATTCTGCACGTCCGTAGCAGTTACCAACATGAAAGCCTCCTATCATCCCATACAATCAATCTGTACTATAAGAAGTATATCTTATGATTAGCTAATGTCAATGCATTTAGCTAATCATAAAAAGAGGATTGTCCTTGAAGCCTAGTCAGAAGAGATGCCTTGATGGTTGGTACCTCGCGACAAATTCCCTTAGATCAAAGTTAGATCTTATTTTTTACCTTCCACTGAAATGGCTTCCTGGGTAAGGTCATGTGCAATATCCATGTGAGCAAAGCTTTCACTTTCTGGTAGAACAATATGGTAGTTACGCATTACCCCTATCTCTAGGTTTGCCTCCTCAAGGGAAAGCAGAAGCACATGCCCTCCCTTTGTAGTATCGGAGGAGAGAAAATGCAAATGCCACTGGGGAAGATTGATGCCATCGACATAGTCTGGGCATCGGAAGGCTACAATAGTACCATTCACCTCATCATACGTGTATTCCTTTTGTGTTGATGCGATAACCGACAGACGCTGATACGGTTTTTCCTGGGCTGGGACACTTCGTACTGTGATTGAGGGAAACGTCCCTTGTATCTTAGCAACATAAAAACAATTCAGGTCTTGTGTTTTTCCCCTAATGATCTGGTCAAGATATGCCTTCATCTCTCCAATGGTTACCATAGGCTCAGATTGCAGGTCTGCAACATCCGCTTCAAAGTGGGTTGCCAGTGCAAAGGGCACCAGTACTTCATCTTTGACCTGATTAACCGAACCATCAACGGTAGCTTGATAGACCACACCATCAAGAAGGATCATCTCCCCATCCAAAGCATGGAATGTGCCAATTCCTGTGTCTCCAAGATTCTTAAGGGTTCCAACGGATACAAACCCATCATATTCGCCCAACAACAGAGCATTGAGCAAAGAAATCTGGTGGAGATCGTCAGATCCTGGAGTACTCATATCTACAGTAGCACAACCACTCATCAGACCAAGCATCACCACAAGACTTACAGAATATGCTAAAAATACCGTTCCTCTTCCCTTCATAGCTTCCCCTTTTTGATTACCTCACTATAAAGGCATGTGTGAGCAGAAGCAATGGGAACTACCCAGCGGGGGTAACAACACCCCGTTGCTAAGTTACTATAGTTGAGGTCAAGCCATTTTTGAACCTCAGAATAGCCAGGGCAAAGAAAAGCCGGACTACTCTTCTGAGCAATCCGGCCTTTGGTGTTTTGGAGGTGGGGGGATTCGAACCCCCGTCCTAACGTGCCACCCAATGACGTCTACAAGCTTAGTTGGTGTTCTTTGTTTCCGAAGGTAGGCAGGTACACCAGCAAGACGTCCTTCCTTCGTATCCTACTTGATTTTCCCCCCAACCCATAGGCACTGATGGGAGTAAGCCCCTATTTTTACAGGTTACCGTTGCTTAAGAGCGGCAGCAGTCGGACCTGTACACAGTCGTGCTGTTACGCAGCGAGAGCGTATTCTGCTTCGAAAAAGACTTCGTCTTCTCTTTTGGCAGTTAAAATTTTTGCTAGTTTAGGGAGTTGGCGCTCCGCTTGCAGCCACTGGCCTGATCTTCCGCCAGTCGAAACCGAAACACCCCCGAAGGATTTCTCCTTTGGAGTAACCTAAATATACTCCTAAAGGAAATAAAAGGCAAGAAGGATAGCATAATAGACAACAAGTCACCCTCAATGGGAAGTGATATTGTCATAGGTAAGCGGAAGGGACTTTGTCTTAAGAGCAACCCGAGACTGGATCAACA
>JAEINL010000051.1 GCA_016342655.1 Sphaerochaeta sp.
TTTCATCAATATTTGTAAAAGAACCTTTCTACAAGAGAGAAAAACTTAAAACACATTATCGCATCCGCTTGACAGAACAATATTGCTAAGTTGAAGGCTGCTTTGGCAAGTTTCCTGGCGTCTCCCCGTCCGTTTTCACCCTGTTGCCACCTTTCTTCTCATAGATTGTGGTAGGAGCCATGATCTTACAGTCAATTTCAGCTTTTAGGAGATCCCTATGAAGTCCAAATCCGGTCGGCCCTGCCTCATAGCCACAGACAATGCTGACATTGGGCCCCATATCCTTTTGAAGCCGTTTGACATAGTTGGTGACCATCTTTGAGCTGCTTGTCATCGTGATTTCCCCAACGAAGGAATCTGCTTCCGGACAGTAAGTACAGAGGGAGTAGGAATCCTTGTGGACGTCAACGCCGATAGTGCGTATACTGGTTTTGTTCAACATGATGTGACCTCTCTTTTGCATGCGGTAATGCATACGGTAGTTTTAGATATGACCACTGTAATGCCAAATCCGCGATATTGCAAATTCAGGGGTCACATTCATATTGTTTAGTTAACCGAACTCGCTGAACAATCTTCCCAAAGGGGGATTGTACCTTGTAAGCAGCAGTTCCCTTGCCCTGGTGAATTCCTCCTCACTCAGGAGGCCAGAATGCAGCAGGCCTTCAAAGAGGGAGAGGGAGACCTGATAGGCTGTTTCCGCCTTGAACTGCTCATCGCCCATCGGGGGCATCCTTGCCGTAGCGTGACCGTATGTAGCACTGGTGGCTGCAGAACTTGCGCCCTTCATTGCCGTAGGCGGTGAAGGCTTTGTTGCAGGTGGGGCAGGTGAAGTGGTATAGGGCCTCCGAGCCTTGGCTGACCAGGAACAGGTGGGAGTTCCACCACTTCTGCCGGCAGGCCTTGGAGCAGAAGATCCTCCTCTTGCGCTTGGCGACCTGGATGAGTTCCCCGCCGCACTGCTTGCAGACACTTGGATCAGTCTCGGGGGGAGGGGTGACAGGGCCTTTCCTGGCAGCGCGTATGCAGTAGGACTTCACCGTCCCCTCGGGCAGGGAGAGGCTGGTGGCGATGTGCCTGTAGGTGCAGCCCAGGCGGCGCATCTCAAGGATCTGGGTTTTCTGGTTTTCGGTCATGGTGTTCTCCTGCCTAATGCAGGAAAACCGTACCCCTGGGATTGGAGGAAGCCTCGGGATGCACAGAACTGTTCAGTCATTTCGTCCTCCTGGATGAGGGCTCAACGATCGGCACTCAATACCTTCGGATGCCCGAGGGGGATTTGACCGATGGGAAATGTCGGGATTTTTGATTTTTATAGGTACAAATAATGAAGTGCGATTATTCTCATGGAACTGCTATTAATAGCATCGCTATGGGTAATAATTCATTGCATATATAAGTGAACGAGGGTATGCTTACCATATGGTTGGATATGAATCTGTTCCGGCAACCTTGGATAGAGAAGGTACCTGTTAACTCGACCTGCAGAGATATCTTCTTGAACTGCCTTCAATCTGATGAGCTGGACGATGAGAGTGTGATTTACAGAGCCAAGAATTGCAAGAAGGAATGGAACCATGGATATTCAGAGCAATCAGATTTGACAACAGGCATCAAGAGATACAAATTGAGACTATTCTGAACTTTGCTTGAAATAGGGTGGGCTGTGAGTACATGACCGAATCATCATCATGGAGGATATATGAAGGTGAATTATAAAGTCTCAAAGGTTTTCTCATATATAGTGGCTCAGGACTCCGGATTTTCACCAAATCCGTTCTGGGGTCAATGCTCTTTAGCCTGCTGTAAACCGACAATACGGAGAAGCATTGGAAAACGATGGTCTTCCAGTCATGATACATGGATTGTGGGAATATCTCCAAAGTCCCGTGGGAATGAACTCATTTATATCATGCGGGTTGACCACTGTGTAGAGTTTCCTGAGTACTATGAAAGTTACCCTCAGAAGCGACCTGATTTTTCAAAAGGACAAGTTGATACCTGTGGTGATAATATCTACAGGCCCATAGATAGGCGATATGAACAATTGAGGTCGCGCCATTCATATCCCCCCTTTGGAGATTCTTGGTCAGTTAACAATAACGCCATGAACCGTGACATCGGTGGTAAATATGTGCTGCTCTCTGATAACTTCGTCTATTACGGGAAAGAGACAGTTAAGATTGAAGGGTCGATGAAGGAATTGATCGTGGGTAGGGGCTATAGGTGCAATTTCTCACAGGATGCAATCAAGGCTTTGGAAAAGTATATCAATGAACGAAGTGTTGATTTCCAAAACGGAGCTATTTTGGCAGATCCTGATCTTTGGAGGCTTGGATGAAGATCATTTTGAGTCGCAAAGGCTTCGATTCAAGTAATGGGGGGTGCCCAAGCCCCATTCTTCCTGATGGGACTCTCTTATCCTTGCCGATACCTTCCAAATATGATCATGTCAAATATGTTGATTTACATCACGACGGAAAGTCCTTTGTTGAGATCATCAAGGAAATCAATCCTAGGACAAGGATCAAAGAGCATTGGCATTGTCACCTAGATCCTGATATCAGGGATTACGGAATCGTGGAAGATTGGTTGCCTTTGTTCGGGCAGGAAGGCTCGTCCCAAAAACATCTGGAGAATCAAGGAATCTGTCCGGGGGATATATTTCTGTTCTTTGGATGGTTTCGTCAAACCGAGAGTGTGAGCGGAAAGCTTCGGTTCGTGAAGACTGAAAAAGAGAAGCATATCCTATGGGGATATTTTCAAGTCAATGCAGTCTATGGCTCATATTCCAAACTACCGCCTCAGTTCCTCTATCATCCTCACGCAATAGTTGAGCGCTTCTCAAAAAAAAGTAACTGCATATATTCAGCAACTGGAACACTGTCTCTGAGCCAGGATCACCGAGGTTCTGGTACATTCAAGTATCATCCATCCCTAGTTCTGACGAAGGAAGGTTATTCGCGTAGTAGATGGCAAATCCCTGAATTCTTCAAGGATGTTGGGATCTCCTATCACACTTCGAAATCTTTCAAGGAAGAAGGCTACTTTGATTCTGCAAAGATCGGTCAGGAGTTCGTGGTGGCGGAAGATGAAAGGGTCATAGATTGGGCTTTGTCAAAGATAAGAATCGGGAAATCGAAGTGATGTCAGCGGAGAGAATAGGATGGCTGAAGAAATCAAATCACGTGAAGATTTATATGGCGTTGTTTGGTCAAAACCGATGATGAAATTGGCCGAATTAACCACTTCAAGGTTTTAAAGAACGGTGATGGGATTTTTCGATTGAAAAGGAAGATGCTTCCTCCCATGTCATGAGGCCTATAGAAAACAATTGATTCTTGATTATCATATGAATGAAATTCACGTATCACACACTCCGGCCTCAATCATATAGGGCCGATGAGTGTAAGTTTAGTACGTTGTTGGTTTGACTGTTACGTGCTAACTAGATAAAATCAAGATTATCTTTCTACTTGGTTCAAAATCTCATTAGGATATGGGTATGTTAGAAATTTCTAGCTCATCCTCATTTCTGGTGGTCAATAGGGGGTAGAAGGTATTCCGAACAGTTCCTAAAGAGCTTGTCCTTCACCTCCTGCTTGATCTTGTATGGCAGAAAAGCATACTTGATCCTTAGGAAGAAGTACTCGAAATCCCTGAATCCGCAGGCTCCCCTCTTTATTACCTTTATGACATTCATACAGCCTTCAATGATTCCTGAGGTGACAGGATACTTTGCATGCATGATTATCTGTTCGGTGTACTTTCTCTTCTTTGAGGCTCAGGTAGCATCATTGGTGAAACGGTTATCAAATTAGGAGTGACAATTTGAAGAAGAAGTTTTCAGCCGAGACGATTGAAGCGGCTCACAAAGCGACCATCTTTCATGAGATGGACATTCTCGCAAGCTCGGTCTGCACCTGCTTCTATTGCGGATATCAATTTGATCCGTATCAGGAGAAGGAACTCGAGTGGTGGGATGAAGAAAGTCCCAAGGGGAAGACTCTTGTCTGTCCTATGTGTCTAATTGATTGCGTTATTGGGGATGCCTCGGGATTTCCCGTGACTGATCACGACTTCATCATGGAATGCACAGAAGCTTGGTTTGGAGGGATTAGCCGCATCAGTGATGGCAAGCCGATTGAGAGGGCGAACCGACCCACGATTGAAGTTGAATGAAAGGATAAGAATCTACCTTGATACCATTATTGTGGACTTGCGATCAATGATCGGACGAAGGAAGGTAATACAGGATGAATACAAATGGGACTACAGAAATTAACTGGAGAAAGTGCAATAGATGATGCCATGGAACTTGTTGCTCAATTTTGGAAGATCCAGATCGACGAGTAATATTTGTAACAGGGCGCTATGGTATCGGGAAAAGGACAGCTCTTTCGAGACTATTTGAAGAGAAAAACATTATCCCAAGAGGTATTTTTAAATTTTCCAGGCTTAGATCCCACATTCCTCATCCTTTAGGCCCCTTTCCCTTGTGAATTTCATTGCTCCCATTTTTTTGGGAATGGGATGCCTGCATAGGGCGGCGAATCAACACATCATCCCTATGCGGGCTTGCTCTGGTGCTCAAGCCTGAACCCTCACATTCTGATTATTATCATGGAGATGCGGCACCCCTCCGAGGCTTCGGCCTCGGAAAGTGGCGGGACGCCTTCCTTTCATGACGATGTTCCCTGTTGTTCAATCACCAGGCTTACTCCTGCATTGCAGTATGCACTTGACCCCATTGTCTAGGAATACACGCTCATCGAGGCCCATGGCGTCGAGAAACTGCATCTGACGATCGCTCAACGCCTTGAGCAGTACAGGTTCCCCACGCGTGTGGGGATGAACCGGTAGACACACGGGACGTGACTTACCCAACGGCTAAAGACCGATGGGCTTCTTGCTTCACAGAAGACTGCATAGGAACCGGAATCCCTACGACTAGCATCTTCTCCACAAGCTTTGAGGGCTTGCCCAGCCCCAACATATCCAAACCTACATTACGTAAGTTTTTTCCTGCATTTTCATCACGAGAGAGCTCTGCTCCACAATTTGGGCATTTCCAGGTACGATCTTTAAGAGTGAGCGCACTGTTCTTATACCCACAATTGTTGCAGATTTTTGAGCTTGGAAACCACTTATCCACTTGGATGACATTTGTTCCTGTCTCAGTAGCTTTCTGTTTCAATCTTGAGACAAAGGCTGCATAGCCAAGATCATGAACTGATTTCCCCAAGTTCAAGGCTCGTGACATACCTTTCAACGAAAGGGTCTCGATGCAAACTGCATCGTATTTGGAACACAATTCGGTTACGAGCTTCCTGTTGAAATCGGCACGGGAATTGGCTATCTCCTCGTGCACAAGGGCAACTCTGTGCTTCGCTTTGTACCAGTTTTGTGAACCTTTCCTCTTTTTGCTTAGTCTTCTTTGAGTTTTTGCCAACTGATCTTCATACTTTTTTGTATTCCTGGTGAAACCAGGAGTATTCCCCTCGTGGTCGACATAGAAGTCTGATAGCGACATATCGATACCCATAACTCTCTGAGTATCAGTAATAGCTTTCTTAATGACCACAGGGGCTTCGTATTCAAAAAGAAAAGAGGCAAAGAATTTCCCTGTTGTGGATATTGAGACCGTTACCGACTTGATCCTGCCTTCGGCAGAAGTCCTCTGATCCCTATACTGTATCCAACCGAGCTTGGGGAGCTTTACTCTTTTGAGATTGAAATCAATCGCCATATTCCCATTCACAAGAGAGGATGTATAACTGTTTTTTGTTTTCTTTTTCTTATATTTGGGGAAACCCACATCCTCACCCTTACGCTCCCCCTTCAATGATGTGAAGAAGTTGGAATAAGCATGTAACAGGTTTACTTTTTCCCAAGCCAATGCCTGTGAGTCTGCTTCCTTCAACCACTCGTACTCTTTTTTGTAGGCAGACACTTCCTTATAGGTATACCCATACAATTTCTGTCTATCATCCTTATTCTCTTCAAAGACAGTAATCCTTTCATGGAGCATCATATTGTAGATTGCCCTGGAACACCCGAGAGTCTTATTGAGCTGTTCAGTTTGCTTTGCATCTGGATAGATTCTTATCTTCAATGCTTTATATCGCTTCATACTTTAATTATACAATACTTAACAAATGAATAGTAGTATTTTATCATGATTTGTCAAACATAGCCTCTCTACAAATTCATGTCATTGTTGTGTGCACATAAAGAAAGTGGTTCTCGACAGGATGTCTCAACACTTTGATGACTTCAGGGATTGAGCAAATTTCCCTAGAGTCAGAATTTGATATGGATACAAGTGGAAGTGATAAAGACCCATGCATAGTTTACTGTCGTATGAACCTCAAATTAGCATCTCTATGATTTCCGAAGTATTAAGACTCTGACAACTAATCGAGTTTGGAAGACTATGAATATTTTACAGAACTTAGCAAAATACGTAAGTGTAGATGCCTTCTGAAAATATTTTAATTTATACCGAAGACGGGACTTGAACCCGTACGCCCATATCGGGCAAGAGATTTTAAGTCTCTGGTGTCTACCAATTCCACCACTCCGGCTTGTGATTCTACTGTTTCTCGTCAGTCTCTACATATCTTGGAAGAACATTCGCATCCGTTTTCATGGGTATGAGACGCTTTATGAACGGCTGTACTCCCACGTACGTCTTCTGGAACTCTTCCTCGCTCTCCTTCAATGCAGCCTGCCATGCAGCTCCAAAACCAGGGCTGTTTATCGTAAGACGGTCAACAGCTAGCTGATACACATGAAGTCTGGCTATCTCTTTCCTGTTTGGCTTCTGCGAATAGGTGTTGAGACTGATCCTCAGGTTCTCGTTCTGCTTCTTGAGTTCCACATAGTCATTCTTCAACTTCGCAAGCCCATCGCTCTCAAGATCCATGCGGTCATTGAGCATCCTTCTCAGTCGATCAGTCTCCTTCTTTTCCTGGAGCATTTCCTTATGCCTGTTCACTGACATAACGACTACGAGAACGATTGCCAGAACAACTCCGATTCCAAGACCGATTAGAAAGTTCTGCATGCATCACTCCTTGAGTTTTTAGCTCACGTCAAAAGGTATCGTAACAAGAGCCTTTTGTCAAAGGAGAAAGTGAGAAGCGATGCCGTTTGGCACCGCTTCTTCCCTTTATTTTATTCTAATTTCTCTTCTTTTTCTAATTTCTCTTCTTTTTCTTCTTACTTGAAGCGTTTGCTTACAGCCTCGACACTGTTCTCAATCGCCTCAGGAATGGAAACCCTGCCCTGGAAGACAGCCATATCCTTGAAGCCAGTTCCTGTGAGAAGGGTACATACCTCTACATCCTTGCCAAACTTCTCAATCAGCATTGCACTGTCCTTGCGCACTCCAGCCCAGGCACAAGCCGCCGCCGGCTCGACAAAGATACCCGCTTCACGCGTCAGCTCTATCTGGGCATCAAGGATCTCGCTGTCGTCAACCTCCGTTGCCCAACCATCACTTTCGGTGATGTAGCGGACAGCCATCCTGCCGTTGGCCGGGCTCTCTACGCTGATGCTGTCAGCCCTGGTTGTCGCTGCTTTTAGGTTTGTGTATTTTTGTGTCTTCCAAGCCTGGCTTATCGCATTGCTCTGTTTGCTCTGCACACATACCAGATGCGGAATCTTGTCGATAAGACCAGCTTCCTTAAGGTCATAGAAGCCCTTGAACACACCGGCAAAGATACATCCATCCCCTACAGAGACATAGACCACATCGGGAGCCTTGCGGCCAAACTGCTCGAACAGCTCGATGGAGACGCTCTTCTTGCCTTCGATGGTCATCGGGTTGTAGGCAGTGTTGCGGTTGATACCACCAAACTCCTTGGTATAGGCGATGGAGAGGGCAAAGGCATCATCATAGCTACCCTTGACAGGGACTACCGTAGCGCCGTAGAGCACACTCTGCATCAGCTTGTTTATAGGAGCTGTGGCAGGGACAAACAGGATAATCTCAAGGCCATAGGCTGCCCCTGCACAGCTCATTGCCGCCCCTGCATTTCCTGTGGAGGCAAGAGCGATACGGTTTTGCTTGTGGGCAATGGCCTGGGCTGCTATCAGCTGGCTGGCACGATCCTTGAAGGAGCCGGAGGGAAGGGAACTGTCCAGCTTGCAGGAAAGGTTCTTCAGTCCATACTTTGCTGCAAGCCTGTGGGGTCTTGCCAACGGGGTTCCCCCAACGGGGAATACCTCTGGGGTCGGGACAGGGTAGGGGAAGAAGTCATACATGCTGACATGTTCCTGTTCTGCAAGCTTGGCAAGATCCTTCTTGTTGAGCTTTACGATCAGGTTTCCCTTGGAGAAGGAACCCTTCTCATTCTTCTGGGAACAATCAGGACACTGGTACATAACCTCATCAGACACATAGGTCTTGCCGCAATCACTGCACTCATATGAAAAACGCATAATATATTTCCTCCAAAATTGAAAAATGCCGGACTTGAAATCCGGCATTCTTAGGTAAGAGACCAATTATTTGGCTAGGATCTCCGCATTGAATGCCTCGATCATCTCATCTATCTGGTCAGCATACGCCGGAATCTGCTTCCAGTAGTTCTTATCATACCACTGGGCGTTGAGCTCTTCATAGGTTTTGCCCTGTTGCTCGACCCAGGTGTAATACTTGAGGTTATGCACGCGAAGCTTCTCATAGTAGCTCAGCTCAAGAGTATTTTCGGTTGTCTGATGGTGTAAGCAGGCAGCTAGGGTACGCACTGCTGCATACTCATCAAAATCACCCTGAAGCTTGTTCTGCTCCTCCAGTCTGGAAGTATACATCTCAGAACTGTCGGTCAGGACTGTGAAGATGACATCATCAGCACCCATCTCATAGTACTTAGCCATCTTGATCGCTGCAAGCACATTTCCTACACCACTGATTCCATAGAGGGGAAGCTCATCGATAGTCTCTTCAGAGATACCCATCTTTCTGAGGTACTCGATACCTACAGGCTCGTTGAAGAGACGGTAGATATCCATACAGTCCTGGTCATCAACGGCAATCACCATGTCGGTGTTACGTACGTTGTGTACCCAAGGCACATGCTTGTCGCCGATGCCTTCGATGCGGTGTCCTCCGAAACCATTTCGCAGGAGGGTTGGGCACTGCAGTGCTTCAGATGCTGCAATCTTTATAAGAGGATATTTTTCCTTGAGCAGGTCTCCTGCAGCAAGAGTTCCACCTGAACCGGTGGCAGTGACATATCCACAGACATTTTCGTCTGCAATCTCAAGTTCTTTGAGTACTTCAAGGATCGCCCCACCGGTTACCTTGTAATGCCAGAGATAGTTTCCGAACTGGTCGAACTGGTTGAAGATGACGATGTTGGCGCCTCTCTCTTCATCGAGTGTATGGCACATGTCAAAGATTTCCTTGACGTTGGATTCACAACCGGGTGTTGCAATGACTTCTCCTGCGACAGTCTTCAGCCAGTTGAACCTTTCCTGACTCATTTCCTCAGGAAGGATGGCAATGGATTCACATCCGAGAAGTACGCTGTTATAGGCACCACCACGGCAGTAGTTGCCTGTTGATGGCCATACGGCCTGCTGGTGGATGGAGTCAAAGGTACCTGCAACCAATGCTGGTGCAAGACATCCATAGGTAGCTCCTACCTTATGAGCACCGGTGGGGAACCACTTGCCGACCAAGGCAAGGATACGTGCCTTGCAGCCGGTAAGTTCATGAGGAACTTCAACATAGTTCACACCACCGAACTTTCCACCCTCTTTAGTGGGTTCGTTCTTCCAAGTGATCCTGAAAAGGTTAAGGGGATTTACATCCCATAGACCGACATCAGCGAGTTTTTCCTGTATTCCAGCAGGAATAGTGGAAGGATCCACCATCTGGCTGAAGGTTGGTAGTAAAATACCTTTTTCCCTGCAGCGGTCTATATTATTCTTCCTAACTTTCGGATCCCCGTTCAAATTGATTAGCATCTAGATTCCTCCACTCATACATTGTGTAATTGATTACTTTTTTTTGCTTAGTCAAGTATACAAGAAAGATATGAATTGTAAAGATAAAATTCGTAAAAGTTAGATTTTACTGAGATATTTTGAGCTAAGGGTCAGTTCCAGTATGCAATCCTTTGGTATAGTGCTATAATTGGTTGTGTCAAAAAGTGATTAGTTTCTTGGAGGAAGTCCAATGACTAACCTTTTATGGCTCGAACTTTGCGTGAGGTGGGTATGGTATCTGTATAATCCCATACACGCGTATATAAGAAGTAATGCAGGGGAATCTTTTCAACCCTTGAAGAGAGAGAAAAATCGTAAGTTTGTTGCGAATTGTTGCAAAAACGATTGACATCTCTCTGATCTGCATTAGAATAAGACAGTGTTGGGTCTTAGAACCCGATGACACCCTTACTCAAAGGAGTGACTAATGGCAGACATTATGCGCCCAGTTCCTTTTACGGAACTTATTACCCGAATTGTCGGCGAACTACGTAATCATCATTCAATTTTTGGAATTGCCGAAGAGCAGTTTTATCAGGACAAAGGCAAGAACAGCATATCTGTATTTGGTCAGACGTGTTCCACCCCCTGTGGACCCGCAGCAGGGCCCCACACACAATTGGCACAGAATATTGTCGCCAGCTACCTTGTCGGTGGACGTTTCATGGAATTGAAGACGGTGCAGATCATGGATACCTTGGAGGTCGAAAAACCTTGCATCGATGCAAGGGATGAGGCGTACAATGTTGAATGGTCCACAGAGTTTACCCTCCCCAAAGCTTGGGATGAGTATGCCAAGGCATGGATCATCCTCCACCTCCTGGAAGCAGTGATGCACAAGGGCAAGTTTGAAAAGCCATCTTTTATCTTTAACATGTCAGTGGGGTATGACCTTGCAGGCATCAAGACAGAACGCATGCAGCAGTTCATAGACTCCATGATCGATGCACGCAAGGATGAGCGTTTTGAAGAGTACCTTGCAGAACTCGATGCACTCCTTGATGAGGGGCTTTTCGATGGTACCGAGTGGGAAGGGCTGGAGAAGAAGCTCAAGGGCCTGACTGCAAAGATCAGCGCCAACATCAGCCCATCGACTACCCTGAGTACCATGCACGGATGCCCTCCCAAAGAGATTGAGGCCATCTGTTCCTATATGCTGAGTGAAAAGAAGATTGATACCTTTGTAAAGCTCAATCCCACACTCCTTGGCTATGACAAGGTACGTGAAATCCTGGACAACCTCGGTTTCGATTACATCACCTTGACCCGTGAGAACTTTGAGCACGACCTTCAGTACAACGACGCCATTGCGATGTTGCATCGCCTGGTTGACCTTGGCAAGAAAGAGGGACGGGGTTTCGGCGTAAAGCTGACAAACACCCTCGGTTCTGTCAATGACCAGGAACAGCTTCCAGGCAAGGAAATGTATATGTCCGGCCGTTCCCTGCTTCCTCTGTCCACAACAGTGGCAACTATGCTCAGCGCTGAGTTTGCAGGCAAACTGCCAGTATCCTACTGCGGTGGTGCCACAGCCCTTACCGTAAAGGCTCTCTTTGAGACCGGCATCAGACCCATAACGCTTGCAACGGATTTGCTCAAGCCCGGTGGCTATGGAAGACTGAAGCAGATGGTAGAGATTCTTGAAAAGAGTAAGGCCTGGGATATGCAGGAAATAGACCTCAAGAAACTCGAGAAACTCTCTTCCGATGCCCGTGAAGGCAAGTATGTTGCGGTCAGCAAAGATTTCAGAGGCACCGATTCCGTGAAATTGGATGAGGACCTGCCCATGTTCGACTGCTATGTAGCCCCCTGTGTGGTTGCCTGCCCCATACATCAGGATGTTCCTGAGTATGTGCAGCTGGTCGGTATGGGTCGCTACGCTGATGCCCTTGAGCTGATCTATGACAAGAATGCCCTTCCCTTCATCACCGGCCATATCTGTGACCACCAGTGCCAGCTGCACTGTACCCGCATGGACTATGAGGGTGCAGTCCAGATTCGTGAACTGAAGAAGATTGCCGCAGAAAATGGCTATGAAGAGTACAAGGGGCGGTGGGAAGGTCCCACTGAGAAGAGCAAGATCAAGGCTGCTGTAATTGGCGCAGGTCCTGGCGGGCTCTCTGCCGCATACTTCCTTGCCCGCAGCGGTTTCGACACCACAGTCTTTGAACGGGAGGAGAGTGCAGGGGGAGTGGTTCGCCACGTCATCCCTGGCTTCCGCCTTCCTGTTGAGGCCATTGAGAAGGATGTGGCCTTCATTGAGGCCCATGGAGTGGATTTCCACTTTGGTGCCACCTCTGAAGAGATTACCATCAAGGCTCTGAGAGAGAGCGGATACTCACACATCTTCTATGCCATCGGCAGTGAAGTGGATAATGATATCCCCCTCACAGGGGATCGCTCACGTGTTAGCCGATCCCTAGAGTTCCTCGGTGACTTCCGTAAGGACCCCTCCAAGGTGAAGCTTGGCAAGCATGTGGTAATCGTCGGTGGAGGCAATACCGCCATGGACAGCGCTCGTGCAGCCACAAGGGTTGCAGGCGTGGAGAAGGTTTCGGTCATCTACCGCAGGACTGAAAAAGAGATGCCTGCAGACCTTGAGGAGTATGCCAATGCTATCTCTGAGAATGTGGAGTTCATCTTCCTGGCAAATCCAGAGTCCATTGAGGGAAACCAGCTCACCGTCCGTACGATGGCCCTTGGCGAAAAGGATGCCTCCGGCAGACGTCGCCCTGTTGCAACTGATGAGACCTATACTATGGATTGCGATGTCATGATTACCGCCATCGGCGAGTATGCAGACAAGGAAAAGCTTACCTGGTTTGGTGTTCCTGTCAATGAGAAGGGTTGGCCTGTCGCTGATAAGGAGACCAAGGAGACTGAGGTCCCAGACGTATATGCCATCGGGGATGTGCAGTCAGGACCTTCCACAGTTGTCCGATGTATCGCAAGTGCACGCTCTGCTGTTGAGGCCGCCATCGACAAGATCCTCGGACCTGAGGATGAGGAAAGTTGCGATTGTGGTCACGACCATGGTCCTGATGAAGCGTGTGAGGACGATGATGAGTTTGATGAGGACTTCGATGAGGAACTCTCTGACCAGGACACCGAGGAGCTGACAGCAGCAGAAAACGATTACTTTGCTGAGATTGCCGAAAAGAAGAGCAGGATTCTCGTATCAAAGGCTATGGACGACAAGAAGTTTGCCCAAACCGAAGCAAGCCGCTGTATGGAGTGCTCCTACCTCTGCAACAAGTGTGTGGATGTGTGTCCGAACCGTGCCAACGTTGCCATTGATGTGCGTAACACCGGTGTTTTCTCCGATCCCTTCCAGATCCTTCACCTTGATGCCTATTGCAACGAGTGTGGCAACTGCGAGACCTTCTGTCCGTATGACGGCGGGCCCTATCGCAAGAAGTTTACCCTCTTCAGCCGCAGCGATGATTTCGAGAACTCCGAGAATAGTGGCTTCTTTGTAGAGGACGATGAGATTCTTGTCCGCCTGGACGCTAAGATTTTCCATTGTTCCCTTGATGGGGATGGAATACTCACAGGAGACGAAGAGGGCATCACTGACGAAGTGGCTGCATTGATAGAAGAAGTGTTCACAACCTACAGCTATCTGTTGGGGTATGTGGCCGAATAAGGAGCGTATTGTGTCCAGTATTGTTATCAAGAACACCCGTGTCATGCAAACTATGCCTCCCTTTGCCGTAACCGAAGATGTTGATGTCGTCATACAGGACGACATCATCACCGCGGTAGGAAAAGGAGCAGGGGATACGATCAAGGCTGACAAGATCATTGACGGCAGGAACAAGACAGTGACAGCGGGTAACGTGTGTGGTCATCACCACTATTACTCCGGCCTTTCCCGAGGGATGCTTATCTCCGCAGGCCCTCAGAATGATTTTATCCAAATTCTGAAGGAGTGGTGGTGGCGCCTCGATAGGGGCCTTGATGAGGAAGCGACCTACTACAGCTCCCTTATCTGTTCTCTCGATGCAATCGCTGCAGGTACCACTACCTGTATCGACCACCATGCAAGCCCCAACTACATCGCCAACTCCCTGGACACCATTGCCAAGGGGATGGAAGAGGTCGGAGTCCGGGGAACTACCTGCTACGAGGTTACCGACCGTAACTTTGGCATGAAGGAAGTTGAGGCCGGTGTCGAGGAGAACCTGCGCTTTGCAAAATCTGCAAAGAGTCGCAGGCTCGTCAGAGGTATGGTAGGAGGGCACGCCCCTTTCACCATCCCTGATGAAGGCCTTCGTATGATGGCCTCGGTGATGCATGAGACTGGGGCAGGTCTTCACCTCCATGTTGCCGAGGACAAGTACGATGTGGTGCATTCGCACCATCACTACAATATGGATATCGTCGACCGTCTGGAGAAGTTCGGTCTGTTGACCGACAACTCACTGTTGGTCCATGGCCTCTACCTCAACGAAGCAGAGATTGAAAAGGTCAACAGCCACGACACGTTCTTCGCACACAATGCGCGAAGCAACATGAACAACCATGTGGGATACTGTGAGAACCTCCAGAAGGTGAAGAACCTGATCATCGGAACCGATGGTTGTGGTGGGGATATGTTTGAGGAGCTTAAGCTTTCATTCTTCAAGCATAAGGATGAGGGTGGCTCCTGGTGGCCTGGTGATTTTGTCACAGCCCTTGCCAGAGGGAACAAGCTTGTAGAAAAGTATTTCGATGGCAAGTTCGGTAGGGTGGAGGCTGGCTTCAAGGCTGACCTCAATATCCTTGATTATCACAATCCGACACCCTTGGTTGCTGACAACAGCAGCGCTCACTTTGTGTGGGGCATGAGCAGCAACTGTGTGGAAAGTGTCATTGTCGATGGTAAGGTGGTAATGGAAAACCACCAGTTCCCAGGCATTGATGTGCCTGCCATCTATGCAAAGGCCGCAGAAGTTGCCAAGCGCATTTGGGATAAAGTGGATACTATCGCTCCGTAACGGAAGCGAAAGAGAATATGACCGAAACGGTCAAAGGGAAGGAATACATGACGATTCAGGAACAGATCAAAGCAAAGGCTGCCGAATATCGCGATTATACGGCTATCAACCTCTCCAAAATGGTGAAGGTGAAGAGCTACAGCTCTCAGGAAGAGGATGTATGCCGTCTAATCGTCACCCTCTGTGAAGAGGCTGGTTTCGATGAAGTCTACATCGATGGACTCGGTTCAGTTATTGGCCGAGTTGGAAACGGGAAGAAAAAACTGGCTTTTGATGCGCACATCGACACCGTCGAAGTGGGTAACATGAATAACTGGAATTTTGATCCCTTCAGTGGTGAGATCAAGGACGGTATCATCTATGGTCGTGGAACCAGTGATCAGAAAGGTGGAGCAGCTTCCATGATCACAGCCGGACGCATCCTAAAGGAACTCGGCTATGGTGGCGAGTATACTGTCTACTTTACCTTTACTGTTATGGAAGAGGACTGTGACGGCATGTGCTGGAAGTACCTCATTGAGGAGGAGAACTTCAAGCCTGATTTGGTTGTATCTACCGAGCCTACCTCCTGTCAGCTCTATCGCGGACACCGCGGCCGCATGGAGATCAGGGTTATCCTCAAAGGTGTTTCCTGTCACGGAAGTGCTCCTGAACGTGGAGTCAGTGCAGCCTACAAGGCAGCAAAGGCCGCTCTTGCAATTGAGCAGCTGAACAAGGACCTGCAGCCGGATGCAGAGAAGTTCCTTGGAAAGGGAACCATCACTGTCAGCCAGATGGACGTCAAGGGACCCAGCCAGTGTGCAGTTGCAGACTATGCCATGCTCTATCTTGACCGTCGCCTGACCTGGGGTGAGGATGCAGAACTTGCCCTTGGCCAGGTCCGTGACTACATCTCCAAGGCCACCGGTGATGATCCTTCAGCAATTGTTGTTGAAATGCCTGACTACGAGAAGATCGGTTGGACAAAGAAGGAATACTCACAGGAACTTTACTTCCCTACCTGGAAGATCGATCAGGACCATCCTTTGGTAGTAGCTGGTGTTGACGGCTATGAAAAGCTTTTTGCCAAGAAACCTGTAGTTGACAAGTGGACTTTCTCCACCAACCTGGTTGCAACCACCGGAAGACATAAGATTCCCGCAATCGGCTTTGGCCCTGGCGACGAGTCCCAGGCTCATGCCCCCAATGAGATCAACCGTGTAGATGACCTAGAAATCTGCTCTGCGTTCTACGCAATGCTTCCGTATTCCCTTGAGAGGAACTAGGTCAGATGGTTTATGTTGAGTAACTGATATGGTATACTAATAGCCACGAGGTGTAATCCTCGTGGCTGTTTTGACCTTGTAGCTGTCCATTCGCTTTTTGTGTACCTGATGGAGGGAGGTTTTCCGATAGAAGGAGAGCCCAAAATGGGGATTAGGCCTGTACCTCCTGACAGTGTATCCAGAATGCCTTTAGGCAAATCTGAGGTTGTAGGATCATAGATACTGCTCCCTTGGCTGCTGTCAGGTTCAGAATGGTGTGCACTGTGGATTTTTCTGCTTGCGATAGGGGCTTTTGCTAGTCGCTACGAACTGGATGCAACAACACTTGGGAAGCCTGGTGCATCCTTACAGCCTCTGCTTCCCACCTTCCTTGCTGTCACCGGACAGCTTGCGATGCCGGAGTTTGGACGGACTTCACCCTCATGGATGCTAGAAGTGTCAGAACTTTCCATGGTGGAGTCATCGTGTAGGAGAACCTATGAAGGATTCACTCATACTGAAAAACATCTTTTGTCTGCAAACCAGCTTTGACAAGAAGGCCCTTAAGGGTGCCGACCTGCTGATCGTGGGCAATAAGGTAGCAAAGATAGCACCTGAGGGTGGACTTGTCGCGCATGAGGGAGTGAGGGTCATCGACTGTTCGCACCATGTGGTCATCCCTGGCCTGGTAAATACCCATCACCACTTTTACCAGACTTTGACGCGCAATCATCCCGCTGTACAGAATGCCAAGCTTTTTGATTGGCTCACGTTCCTGTATGACGTATGGAAGTATGTCGACGATGAGGCAGTATACTACTCCTCCCTGCTCGCCATGGCTGAACTTATGAAGACCGGCTGTACATTGACCACCGACCATCATTATCTGTATCCCCGTTCCTTCAAGGGCGATCTTATGGGATTGCAGTTCAAGGCCGCAGACCAACTTGGTATGCGTTTCAGCCCGACCAGAGGCTCGATGAGCCTAAGCAAGAAGGATGGTGGTCTCCCCCCTGACAGTGTGGTGCAGACCCTTGAGGAAATCCTCAGCGACAGTGAGCGGTGTATCAAGACCTATCATGACAGTGCCCCTGATGCAATGCACAAGATAGCCCTTGCCCCCTGCAGTCCTTTCAGTGTTACCAAGGAGCTTATGACTAAGACTGCTGAGCTCGCCCGCAAGTACGGTGTCAGGCTCCACACACACCTGTGTGAGACCTCCGATGAGGCTGATTTCTGTCAGCAGATGTATGGGACGACCCCTGTTGCCCTTATGCAGGAGTGTAATCTGATCGGAGACGATGTCTTTTATGCCCATGGTATCCACTTCAACGATGAGGAGCTTGCGATCCTCAAGGATACGGGTTCCCATATTGCACACTGTCCCTCTTCAAACATGCGCCTAGGCAGTGGAATCTGCCGTGTCAAGGAGATGTTGGAGATGGGTATCAATGTTGGTATCGCCGTTGACGGCAGTGCAAGCAACGACAGTTCTGACATGCTTGCAGAGGTACGTCAGGCACTGTTGCTACAGCGTGTTCGCTACGGGTCTGATGGCCTTACCGTAAACCAGGCCTTTACCATGGCAACCGAGAACGGTGCAAAGATGCTGAACTTCGCCAACGTTGGGAGGCTTGATGAGGGGTGGGCGGCTGATATGGCCATTTTTGATGTCTCCACCATCCCCTATGCCGGGAGCCAGAGTGACCCTGTAGCTAGTCTGATCTTCTGTGGTAGCAACCACAATACCGACTATACGATCATCAACGGAAAAGTTGTAGTAGACCAGGGGCAGCTGGTTGGATATGACGAAAAAGAACTTGCCGATAAGGCAAATGCCATCAGCGCAAAGCTCATGGATAAGGCTGCCAGAAAGGAGGCATTATGATCCAGGAATTTCTTATTGCAAAAGATACTGAGGATGCACTCAAGCTGAAACGAAACAACCCCAAAAGCGTATTGTATGCGGGAGGGACTGAGATAAACCGATTGAACTCAAGCATTGATGCAAAGACTGCCATCAGTCTCGCGAACCTTGGCCTTGATGGTATCAGCGACGAGGGAAACTCTGTTCGCATAGGTAGCATGGTCACCTTCGCTCAGCTCATTGATTCGGATCTTGTCCCCCAATGGCTGAAGACAGCAGCCCTGTATTGCGGTTCCTTCACCAAGAGGAATATGGCGACCATAGGGGGCAATTTGGCTTTGTGTAGTGACCACTCCTATCTGGGGCCTGCCTTGCTCGCTTCCCGTGCCAGGGTCCTGACTGCAAACATTACTGAAGAGGGCTCTTACAGTGAGGACAATATCCCCATTCGGGAATACCATGCCTATCATTCCCTGTTTAGCGGCACCCTGCTGCTAGGGTTTCTCATCTCCAAGGACGGCCGGTTTGTAGGTTCCCTGCGGTATGCAAATACGCTTCAGAGTCAGGCAGCTGTAACTGTTGGGTTTGGTGCGACCAAGAATAGTGAAGGCGTCATCGATCACGTACGTGTCTTTGCAGCCGTCAAGGGTATCGATATGCAGCGTCTTTCCGCCGTTGAGAATGCCATTGAGAATGGGGAGTTTACCACCAAACAGGATGTGCAGCTTGCCGTAGCTCATGCGATCGAAGCGAAGGACGACAGTACCGGCAGTTCTTCCTACAAGCGGTATATCGCTAGTGAGGGGATAGCACAGCTATTTTCCGACTTCATTTCTGGAGGTGCAAAATGAACAAGATTACTCTTACCATAAACAATAAGAAACTACAGGCCAGTGTAGAGGGAGCCGAGTCCCTGCGCTCACTGTTGGTCAGACTCGGCTATATCAGTGTCCGTGACAGTGACGATCGCGAAGGGTTCGCAGGTAGCGATACCATCATTTTCAATGATGTCCCTGTCTATGCGAACCTCATGATCGCCCTCCAGGCCGATGGCGCGACTATCCGAACCGCAGAAGGCCTGGGAAACAGCCGTAAGCTTAGTGTTGTCCAACAGGCGATGATCGATGCAGGAGTAGTTCAGAGTGCCTACAATGCCCCCGCTGCTGCCTTATTGCTGACCTGGTTGCTGGAGAAGAATAAAGATCCTTCTAGGGAACAGGTGGCAGAGGTGCTTTCTGGTATCTTTGTCCGTGACACAGGCTATGAGCACTACTATCTTGCTGTTGAGCTTGCCAAGGAAATGCTTGCCACCGGTGAGTACAAGAGCACCATCGCCCCCACCTTCCGCGATCACCTCACTTATGTGGGCAAACCCAAGCCCAAGGTTGACGGACCCCAGCTGGTAACTGGTGAGAAGAGCTTTGTGGAGGACCGCGTCCTCTCTGGCTACAAGAGCATGGTTGTGCTTCGTTCCCCCTATGCCCACGCCTACATCAAGAGCATCGATACCACAGAGGCTCTGAAGATGGAAGGGGTGATAGAGATTTTCACCCATAAGAACAGCTCTGATGTGACCTACATGCAGGCAGGCCAGGGCAATCCTGAACCAAGCCCCCATGACAGGCGCCTGTTCAATGAGAAGGTACGGCATGTCGGGGACAGGGTTGCAGCAATTGTTGCAGATACCTTGGAGCAGGCCATAGCAGCCCGCGCTGCCATTCAGGTGGAGTATGAGGTTCTCAAGCCTGTATTCACTGTAGAGGAGGCAATGAAAGAGGGTGCACCGATCGTCCACAACAGCGTTGTCGAATTTAAGGTAGGAGCTCCTGATAATCTTGATGAGTACAACAAGATGGCCGATCCTCGTGATGGCAAGGTTGTCTACCAGTTCCCTCTGCATGGTGATATCCGCAGGAACGTCGCCTCTGCCGCCCATGGGCATATCGGGGATGTGAAGAAGGGATTCAAGGAAGCTGATGCTGTGGTCGAACAGACCTACCAGACCAGCCAGATCCAGTGTACCCCCCTTGAGCCACATCTCTGTTATGCAAAGATTGACAATGGCCGTCTGGTCGTGCATGCCTCGACCCAGGTCCCTTTCCATGTCAGGCGTATCGTCGCCTGGGTGTGTGAGATTCCTGAAAATAAGATTCATGTCATCAAGGAGAAGGTCGGTGGTGGCTACGGTTCCAAGCAGGATATCCTGGTTGAGGACCTGGTAGGCTACGCAACCTGGATTACAGGACAGCCAATCTACTATCGCAATACCCGTGAAGAGGAGTTTGTTGCCAATTCGACCCGTCATCCGATGCGGGTAACGGTGAAGATGGGGGCAAAGAAGGACGGCACACTCACTGCAGTCTACATGGACGTTCGTGCCAATACCGGCCCGTACGGAAATCACTGTCTGACTGTTCCGATGAATGCCTGTTCAAAGACCTTGCCCTTGCTCAAGTGTGACAACATGAAATTTGATGTCATTACCTACTACACCAACATCCTGCCCACCGGAGCCTATCAGGGTTATGGTGCTCCTAAGGGTACCTATGCCTTGATGGTCTGTATGGCAGAGCTTGCTGACAAGCTTGGAATCGACTACTACCAGATGGCTCTCAAGAACAAGGTCGAACCCGGCTATATGCTGGAGATTCTGAAGGGCCTTGGAGAGGGACGTGAGGGTACTGTGGTTCCTGTAGGGTCCTGCGGTCTTGATGAAGCTCTTGTACAGGGTGCCAAGATGATCGAATGGGGTAAGAAGGTTACCTCTGATAATCCTGATTGGAAGATTGGAAAGGGCTTTGCCATGATCCAGCAGGGGTCCGGGCTTCCGGGCCTTGACCATTCCAATGCTTGGGCCAAGTTGCTCACCGATGGGACGTTCCAAATCTTCAGCGGTGGTGCGGACCTCGGAACCGGACTCGATACCATCAGCGTCAAGATGATGAGTGAGGCGTTATGCATCCCGATGGATCTGGTCACAGTCATCAGTGGTGATACTGACAGCTGTACCTTTGATACTGGTGCCTATGCTTCCAGTGGTACCTACTTCAGTGGTAATGCATCTTTCTATGCTGCAGAGGATCTGAAGAAGAATCTGCTCTCTGAGGCTGCAAAACAGATGGGTGAGCATGCAGAGGACCTGATCTGCCGCGCTCCGGGGGAAGTGTACAGCACCAAGACCAAGAAGTGCCTCAGCTATGGCAAGCTCAGCCATGATGCCCTTACCGGCACAGGTTCGGGTCAGGTGATGGGACGCGCCTCGTTTACAACAAACCATAGTTCCATCCCGTATGGCGCTCATTTTGCGCAGGTTGCTGTCAATGTGCGTACTGGACAGATCAAGGTGCAGAAGTTCTATGCCTTGCAGGATGCCGGTACTCCTATCAACCCTGAACTTGCTCTTTGCCAGATGTACGGAGCAGCTCTCAAGTCCATTGGCCATACCCTCTACGAGGATATGATCATCGACGAGAATGGTGTTTGTGTCACAGCAAACCTTACTGATTACGGTGTTCCGATGATAAGCGAGTTGCCTGAGGATTTCAAGGCTGTCCTGATCGATATCAATGATGAGGTTGGGCCGTATGGAGCCAAGTCCATCAGTGAGATTGCTACCAACGGGGCTGCCCCTGCTATCGCCATTGCCATCCATGATGCTGTTGGCATATGGATGCGCTCGTGGCCGTTCTCAGCGGAGAAAATTCTGAGGGAGCTTGGTAAGATTTAAGGTTTTTTGCAACAAACCGCAACATATAAACTGGACATTGGCGTATAGCCATGCTATAGTACCGATGTCTGGTTTTTTCAGAAATACTATGGAGGATCCCGCGAATGAAGGACAAAGCCACTATTAAGAACATGATTGAGGAGCTTAAGACTCTCAAGACTGAGGACATGTACCTCAATGATTTTTTCCACACCTGGAAAGAGTCTGATGATGAGATCAAGGCTGTATTTGATGTAGCCGAGATTTTGCGTGCAATGCGTGAAAACAACATTTCAACCAAGGTTTTTGACAGTGGACTTGGAATTTCAGTTTTCCGCGACAACTCAACCCGTACCCGTTTCAGCTTCACCAGCGCCTGTAACTTGCTTGGCCTTGCCATTCAGGACCTGGATGAGGGAAAGAGCCAGATTGCCCATGGTGAGACAGTTCGTGAGACAGCCAACATGATCAGCTTCATGGCTGATGTCATTGGTATCCGTGACGATATGTACATTGGCAAGGGCCATACCTACATGAAGACTGTTGCCAATGCAGTGCAGGAAGGCTTCGACGAAGGTATTCTCGAACAGAGACCTACCATCGTGAACCTCCAGTGTGACATTGACCACCCAACCCAGAGCATGGCTGATATGCTGCACGTCATCAACCACTTCGGTGGAGTTGAGAACCTCAAGGGCAAGAAAATTGCCATGACTTGGGCCTACAGCCCCTCCTACGGCAAGCCTCTCTCTGTTCCCCAGGGAATCATCGGTCTGTTCACCCGTTTCGGCATGGACGTAGTCCTTGCCCACCCAGAAGGGTACAACGTGATGCCTGAGATCGAAGAGATTGCAAAAGAAAACGCCAAGAAGGGCGGCGGTTCCTACAAGAGAGTCGAGACCATGGAAGAGGCTTTCAAGGATGCAGACATTGTCTATCCTAAGAGCTGGGCACCATTTGCTGTCATGGAAGAAAGGACCGAGATTGTTGCACATGGTGATGATGCTGCCTTGAAGGCTCTTGAGAAGACTTGTCTGGCAACTAACGCCAAGTTCAAGAACTGGACCTGTACCGAAGACCTGATGAAGACCACCAAAGATGGTGAAGCCCTCTACATGCATTGCCTGCCTGCTGACATCACCGGTCTTTCCTGCAAGGAAGGTGAGGTCGAGGCAGCTGTCTTTGACAAGTACCTTGTTCCCCTGTATAAGGAAGCAAGCTACAAGCCGTATGTGATTGCAGCTATGATGTTCCTAGCCAAGTTCCAGAATCCTTCTGCAAAGTTGGATGAACTGCTCTCTAATGCAACCAAGAGAATCAGATAAGAAACACAACTAGCATGCAAACAGAAGGCCAGGAGAAATCCTGGCCTTCGTTATCTACAAGTGTAAATATCAAAATTTCTGGCAAAGTGAGCAACCAATCTTGAACCGACCGAATGTCATGTACTGTGTACAATAGGACGTTTGTCCTTCTTGAGAATCGAAGGGCCCATCCCTCGTAATAGTATCAAGATTATTCGTATCCTTAAAAATCCCCTGTGGCCTATTTTTGCATTGATCGGCTACCTAGGTTCTTTGGGCCTTGCTTAGCTAAATCTATAGGCTATCCTTCTGTGGTAAAAACCATTCATTAGCCATCAGTATCCTCGCTTCGGATGTCAGAGGGATAAGGTCCCTTTTATTCAGAAGGTCAATATTGAATTTACGATTCAGGGCAGCAAAATGCCGTAACCCAAAAGCAATTTTATTGAGATACGAAAAGACACCTATAGCCCCGGGGGAAAACTGATTTGCCTTTTTACCATAGATGGCACGCAAGTCAGGAAGATCGCTAAATATCTCTTCAACTGTCGAACCATATGATTTGAATCTTTCCGGCACATTTCCACTCTTGATTTGTTCCCCAATTGTTTTTCCGGTCATGGCCGCAGCCATTGAAGCCCGACACAATCCTATTCCCAGTATATGACCATCTCCATAGGCAAGACCTTTAAACACCTGATCCTCACTTGCAAATCCACCAGTTATCACTATAGCAGGGAGAGGGAATCCTTCTGATTTTATTTTCTCACATATGCGGACCACGACATCTTCTAGGCATACCGTGGGCAAAGACCATTCGTTCATCATCTTTGAAGGACTGTATCCTGAACCACCTCCAGCTCCGTCAAAGGTGACCATATCAATCTTTGCCTTACAGGCAATCCGAAGCACACGTTCAATATCCTCCCTGTCATATCCCGCCATCTTAAAATACATATTTTGGGCACCAATATCTCTCAGCATTGTTATATGAGCCATCAGAGACTCTTCTGTCCACATGGGAAGTCTGCCGTAGGTGTAAAAATTCGGACAAACACCGTTGTGATAGGCTTTCTGGATGGACGGATCACTGGGGTTGGGGAAAACCAGATTACCTCTCTGTTGTTTGATAAGTGCAGTCTCAAGATCCTTTACCCGCACAACTGGCTGAGTTTCTTTTGCTCCTTGCCCAAATTTAATTTCAATGGCCTTTGCCCCATATTTTTCTATGGCAATTCTAGGGACTCCCATGAGGTCGTCATCCACATTGCATTGCAGTACAATCTGTCCATATCCCCTGTCATATTGGTTAAAGCAGTCAAGAGCACTTTTTAGCAAAGGGAAATCCGTAACCTTTCCCTTGTCAATTTTCAGATTCGGTTCATTGTTTGTGGCGTGTTCACCAATCACACAGGTTACACCTGCCATGGCAGCTCCAGCAAAGTAGTCCTGCCAGTTAAGCTTAATCAATGCAGGCAGGATTACTGGCATTGTCATCTTAACCGGGTGGAAGGAACCGTAGGTCCGTTCCAAGGAAACAGTAAAAATAGTGGCTTCGTCCTGAGTTTCACTGACTCCCTGAGCACCAAATACACGGCCGTTGATATTGAAATGTGAAAAATCAATGGGATAGTCTTTTTCTGATGCAATCTGGTTATTTCCGGTTGTTGTTGGATACACTGTCCGCGCTCCCAACACAGCTGCCTGTGATAGCTCGCAGGTGCCATCGCAATCTTGGGTGCAAAATGAGCACATTCCCGACTGGGGAGATATAAAAACACTACGGTTTCTTGCAAAAGTAAATCCGGAACTTAATCTTGGGGAATAGGACATATAAGTCCTCCTTACTGAAAATAGTCTTTATTCAATCAATTATTCATATTCTAAGCTCAGATTCTGACCGAGTTCACGATTACCACGAAAGTCATTAGCCCTCACCATAACGATGGTCTGCCTTATCCTGATCGCCAGTGTAAACGAAACAACATTCTAACCGAATAATCTTCAAATAACTAATTAGTATGATACTTACATTGCACAAGGAGATATAATAAAGAGAAGTTGGATGCAAGCTATACTAGCACAAGCACAAGAAGAAATGAAGAAAATTGGTCTATATCCTTGGTCTCTGAGCTGTTTGTCCAGATATAAGTATTTTTCCAAGCAATTATCTGCAAAGAGAATCAGATAAGCGAAGACAACAAACAATGCAAGCAGAAGGCCAGGATTTCTCCTAGCCTTCGTTGCGTTGGACCTACTGTGACCAAGTTTCTCAAACATCCGAGGGGTACCATATAGGGCTGCCTTAAGAACCCTAAGGAATGAGAGCTATCTCATCCTTTCTGTATCAGGTTTCCCTTGTATCTGTACACTTGGATAGCCATAGGCAATTGGAATTTTCTTATTTTTTGTTCCCCCCGGATTTCTCGCCGGCATTGCTGTTAGTTCCAGTTTGGTTTTGTGAATTCTGCTCAGGATTGGATTGCTGCAACTGTTTTTGGGTTTGCAGCTGTTCTTGCTGATACGTTCTCAACTGGGTTTTTTCTTGGTCTGAAAGTTGTATGGGATCATCTAGCTGAATTCTCTCTTGATTCCTGATCACCAGGCGTGCAAACAGTTTCTCTTGGACCTTGTTTTGGGTGGTTGCTCCAAGAAAAATTCCTTCGATTTTAACCCGTTCCTGGTTGCGGAGCTGCAATTGGGCAACAGCACCTTCAGGAAGGACAATTTCAATTCTGGTCCCGTCATCTTGGATAAGATACACCGTTGGTTTGTCACCAGGGGTCTGGATCAATTCGATGGTTCCTTCCAACGAAGTAGTCTTCTCAATGATTTCCACGTTCCCCTGTGCAAGGATTGAAAAGCCTATTAGCATTATAAACGTAGTGAGTAAAATGCATTTCTTCATAAAAAGTCTCCTTAAGATTTTTGGCTCATCCGCATTTCTGGTGGTCAATAGGGGGTAGAAGGTATTCCGAACAGTTTCTGAAGAGCTTGTCCTTAA
>JAEINL010000052.1 GCA_016342655.1 Sphaerochaeta sp.
CATTAAAACACAGTTTAGCCCATATGGGAAAAAATCATTTATCGTTCGAGTGGAATAAATCATATTCGGCTTAGTTCTGGGATGACGTTCTGAGTTTTTTTGTTGCCTTTTACCAGGATATCTGGTATTCTATTTGAGTAGTACTTACTACTCAAATAGGAGGCCACATGTACCTTGATTTTCTTGTAGAAATACCCGATGTGCAGGGTAAGATTACCCGAAGGGAAATAAGGGGCACCACCTACATCAACTATGAGTATGGCCGTGTCTATGACCCTACAAAACTGTACAACACACCCCTTCGTTCCACCATCGGCAAACAGGATGAGACCGATGCTACGAAGATGTGGCCGAACCAGAATTTCCTCCAGCACTTCCCCGACATTGAACTTCCCCAGGAAAAAGGCCTGGCCCCAAGAAGCAGCTGTCTCAAGGTCGGCTCGTTCCTCGTCATCAGGAAAATCATCGCCGACTATTGCCTTGATACGATGACCAAGAGGATAATCGGGCGTGACAGCGGTCTCTTTCTGGATCTTGCGGCGTACTCCATCATCTGTGAGAACAACGCAGGGCAGTACTATCCGGACTTTGCCTACAACCATCCGCTGTTCACCAGGGCGATGAAGATGTACAGCGACTCCAAGGTTTCCGATTTCCTGCAGTCGGTCACAACCGACCAGAGCGTAGCTTTCCTGAACGATTGGAACGAGAAGCGCAACCATAGGGAGAGAATCTACATCTCCTACGACTCCACCAACAAGAACTGCCAGGCAGGTGATATCGAGATGCTGGAATATGGGAAGCCAAAGGACGACAATGGCGTGAAGATCTTCAACTATGCCATTGCCTATGACACCGACAACAGGGAGCCCCTTTTCTATGAGGAGTATCCGGGTTCGATAGTCGATGTCTCCCAACTCCAGTACATGCTGGAGAAAGTGAAGGCCTATGGCTACAAGAAGGTGGGCTTCATCCTTGACCGTGGGTATTTCAGCAGGTCCAACATACAGTTCATGGATTCTTGCGGCTATGATTTCGTAATCATGGTAAAGGGCATGGGCAATCTCGTCTCTTCCCTCATCACTGAGAAGCAGGGCACGTTCGAAAAGGACAGGCTCTGCTCGATATGGGGATATCACGTGTATGGGACCACAGTCAGGCACCAGCTCTATGAAGGTGACACCTGTGACAGGTACTTCCATCTCTTCCACAGCATCTCGAAGGAACACGCCGAGCGCGATGCCCTTGAGGCGAAGATCGAGCGCATGTCGGCCTTGCTCAAAAAGAATGAGGGTAAGGAAGTCAGTTTTGGTGCTGCCTATACCGAATACTTCACCCTCTACTACAACGAGGACGGCAAGAAGTTCCTCTTTGCAAAGGAGAAGGCTGCCTTCATAGAAAGGGAAATCAGCCTCTGCGGATACTTCTCCATCGTCACTTCCGTAAAAATGACGGCAAAGGAGGCCATCGGCCTCTATAAGAGTCGGGATTCATCGGAGAAGCTGTTCCGTGGCGACAAGTCATATCTTGGGAACAAGAGCCTGCGAGTCTATCCAGACGAATCAGCCTCTGCAAAGATCTTCATCGAGTTCGTCGCACTCATTGTCAGATCCAAGATCTACACAAGCCTCAAGGATGAGATGATTGGGAATGACAGGGAAGCGAATTTCATGACGGTCGGAGCAGCATTGAAGGAACTGGACAAGATTGAGATGGTGAAGCAGTTTGACGGTGTCTACCGCCTGGACCATGCGGTGACTGCAACGCAAAAGGCAATACTGAAGGCCTTCGCCATTGATGAGCCTTACATCAGGGCCAAGGCAAAAGCCCTTGGTGAAGAAATGACAAACAACAGCAAACAAGACAAAGCCAAATAGGGAGGAGAAGAGCACATGGCAAGGATGAAAGTGAGTAGGCTCAATTGATGCAAAGATTGCAAAGGCCCGGGATGCCGTCAGGCAAGTATTTTGCATCGGTACTTTTTGAGACAGAAGGAGAGGAAATTGAGAAGAAGGCTGTAACTGATCCTAAGAAGGTACTAGGCCTGGATATGTCTCGAGCATTAAGACTAGGCAAGTCAGTTCATGGTCTTGGATATGCTGAGTTTGTAGCAAAACTTACACAAAAGGCTGAAGTAACAGGAACTCATGTAATCCAAGCGGATCAATGGTTTGCCAGTTCCAAGCTCTGCAACATTTGTGGATACAAGAACAGTGCGCTCCGACTTCATGAGCGCACATGGACTTGTCTACATTGTGGTGCAGAACATTCTCGTGATGAAAACGCTGGAAAGAACCTGCGTACTGTAGGTTTGGATATCTTGGCTCTGGGCAAGCCCTCTGAGCCTGTGGAGAAGATAATCAGCCGTAGAGACTTCGGTTCCTACGCAGTCTTCTGTGAAGCCCATCGGCCTTTACAGGTGGGTAAGTCACCTCAACTCTTCGTCAAAACAGACAGCCACCTTTCCCGATGTCCCGTTTGCCATGAGGGCATAGGCCTCGTCAGCTTTCTCCAAGGGGAAGCGGTGGGTTATCAGGTCTTCGGGGTGGATGTTCCACCTGACCAGATGTTCCACCAGGTCTTCCATCTTCCAGATGCTGGTCACCCAGCTACCATAGATTGTCTTCTGGTCATGGAGCATATCAGGGCTTGGATTGAAGGTTACACTTCCTCCCTCACCGACAAAGGCAATTTTGCCCCATTTTCGTGTTGCCCTGATGGCGGTCGCCCGACCGGGGTCACTTGCACTGCAGTCAAAGGCCCGTTCAACACCATGTCCACCGGTAAGTAAGCGTATCTGCTCGACGTTGTCTTCACTGGGGGTGAAGCCATGGTCGATCAGACCAAGCTTCTTTGCCAACTCAATCCTTGCAGGTTCCCTCTCGATGCCGATGAGTTTGGTTGCACCCAATGCCTTTGCAAGCATGAGGGCTGCGAGCCCCACAGGACCCAAGCCGACAACCAGCACCGCGTCATTGCCGCTGACACCAACCTTTTCGATAGCTTCATACACAGTGCCGAAGCCACAGGCTACCTGTGCACCGTCAGCGTAGGTAAGCTCATCGGGAAGCAGGACCAGATCCTTCTCATCACAGAGAATATACTCTGCCATCCCCCCATCACGCTGCCAGCCATACGCTGCACGCTTGTCGCTGGTACAGCTTATCATGAAGCCCTGACGGCACTCATGGCAGACTCCACACCCACTGATATGGTATACGATGACGCGATCGCCTTTCTTGAACCGTTTCAACCCAGGGCCTTCCTCAACAATCTGACCACACGGCTCATGGCCCGCAATAACATTCTGATATCCCTCCGGGCCTTTTCCAAGATGCTCACGGTAGATTGCCCTGATATCGCTGCCACAAATGGTGGAGCATTTGGTCCTGAGCAACACCTGCCCGTGCCCTGGCTTGGGTATGTCGAACGTGTCAAATGTGACGGTGCTGTTCCCTGGGAGCTTTGCTCCCAACATTGTTTTCTTCTCCATGGTATCCTCCTTGAAAGGTTATCTTCTATAACGTTCGGGTACACGTATGAGACCATCTTCATCCCATAGCTCAGCCCAGTTTTTAGCTTCCTCCCAGAGGAATACCTGTCCCTTTATCAGGCGGCTGTTGCAGTCGGCCTCCTTGAGCATGGCGACTTCCATCAGGGTGAGTGGGTCACTCATAATGCTTTCCAGATTGCTCTTGAGGTTTCTCTCCTTTGTCGACTGAGGGATGGGGACGATGCCATTGGCCCTTGCCCACTTGATGCAGATGGCGGCAGGGTGGATGTTATGTGTCTTTGCAACGGCGAGTACTGCCGGATGCTCCATATCAATGGCATCAGTTTCTGTAGTGTCTCTCTCTGGTCTGTTTGGTGAGCCTAGGGGAGAAAACCCTATGGGGATGATGCCCTCTTGCTTTACATAGCTCAGAAGTTCTGGCTGCTGGAAGCAGGGGTGCAGTTCCATTTCATTTGCAATTGGACGTATCCGACAAGTGGCAAGCAATAATTCAAGTTTGGCCTTGGACATGTTGCTTGTCCCTATGTGCCTGACCAGGCCTTGGTCAACAAGATCTTCCATGGCACGCCAGGTCTCCATAAACTCCTCGTGGATATAGGGCCTTGCATCGGGGTTTCTGGAGGTTACATCACACATAGGCGGATGGAAGTTGGGAAATGGCCAGTGCACCAGAAAAAGGTCCAGGTAGTCGAGCTGAAGGTCATTGAGGGTTTGTCGCAGTGAGATGCCGACATTCTTCTTGCCATGCATATCATTCCAGAGTTTGCTGGTGATCCAGAGCTCATCGCGCTTGATAGCCGATGCCTTGAGCACCTTTCCGATCTCCTTTTCATTGGCATAGACCCGGGCACAGTCGATATTCCTATAGCCGAGCTTGAGGGCAGTCTTTACAGATTGCGCCATGTCATCGTGGTTCACATGGTCACTGCCAAAGGTGCCCGCTCCTATGGCAGGCATCTTAGCCCCTGTCTGTTGTATGGTAATGTAGGGTACGTCCATGGCTATCTCCTTGTCTTGTCTAGTATATCCTGCAATATTCTAGCTAACAATGCTTGATATGCGTATAAAGTATAGTGTTTTGCGCAGAAAGAGGGTATAATTCATATATGATTCAAATCGGTCTGAAACTTCGCTTCCAGGATGGGTACGATATGGCGGTGGCCAACGGTGTTGTGCGCTATGCGAAGAAGAAGAGTGGGTGGCAGCTACGGGGGCAGGGACCTTGGTTCTTTCCCTTGGACAGCGACTCCCTCTCAAACTGTGATGCCCTCATCGCCAGAATAGAAGACGATGAACAGGCTCTTGCCTGTGCAGCCTTGGGTATCCCTGTTGTCGATATTGCAGGGGCCTCTTCGTTGAAAATGTTCAGTCAGGTGCGTAATGATGATTATGAGACAGGGGTGCGTGCAGGCAGGTACCTACACGCACTGGGAAACAAGAACTACGCATGGTGTGGTGTAGATGGTGTGCACTGGGCACGGGAGCGCCTGATTGGTTTCGCCTCTGCGATAGGGAAAAGCTCTGAGCAGATCCTTCGTTTTTCCCGTCCTCTGTCCTGGTGGCGTCAAATCTATGATGATTCACCCCAATTGGAGAGTTGGCTTCTTTCCCTACCCAAACCCATCTCGCTCTTCTGCAGCAACGACCTCTCGGCAATGAAGGTGGAGGTGGCGGCTCAGAACCTTGGTTTGCATATCCCCACTGAGCTGACTGTCCTTGGTGTTGATAATGAGACACTATTGTGCGAACTGGCTACCCCTTCGATATCGAGCATCCAGACTAACTGTGAGATGATAGGGTACCAGGCTGCAGCAATGCTTGATTCCTTGCTTGAGAGCAAGAGCAAAACTGTGAGAATCCAACGTATCGCCTCAGGGGCGGTAACCGAGCGTGAAAGCACGGCCCTTATCAGTGAGAAGGATCCGTTGGTTGCCAAGGCATTGAGGACCATCAGGGACGAGGCAAGCCATGGCATCAGTGTTGCTGATGTGGTCGACCGTACAAAGGTCAGCAGGAGAAACCTGGAGATGCGATTCAAGCGCTGTAGGGGAAAGACCCTCTGGGAAGAGATAAGTGACCAGCGTCTTCTTTTGGCAACCCTTGCCCTGCTCCACAGCAGGAGCCCCATAGCTGACATCGCCAGGGATTGCGGCTTTGGTTCTGTGCATCGTTTCTATACCCTGTTCAAACGCAAGTACGGAACAACACCCAGTCTTTGGCGCAAACAAAATGCTGTGGATGAATCTTCCCCAAAGCACCCATCTATGTGATGATTATACAAAAGGAAATACTATGGAACTAATGCTTGATACTGCAAATCTTGAAGCGATACAGAGAGGCATCTCCCTCTATCCCATAAGCGGAGTCACTACCAACCCCTCCATCATCAAGGAGGAGAGGGTGCAGGACTTCTTTGGCCATATGAAGAGTATCCGTACCCTGATCGGTCATGAGCGGAGCCTGCATGTCCAAGTGGTTGCAGATACCTGTCCTGCTATCATCTTAGAGGCTGAGAAGATTCTCTCCGTCCTGGGAGAAGAGACGTTCATCAAGATTCCCGTGACGGAAGAGGGACTTAAGGCAATTCGCCTTCTTTCTGGACGGGGAGTAAGTGTGACTGCAACAGCGGTCTATACCACCATCCAGGGAATCCTGGCAATGCTCAGTGGAGCTCGCTACATCGCAGTCTACTACAACAGGATGCTGAACATAGATATCGATGCACCTAAAGTGATCAAGGAGCTCAGTGGTCTCCTCTGGGCCAATGCAGGCTGTTGTCAGGTGCTGGCAGCAAGTTTTAAGAATGTCAGTGAGATAACCACAGCCTATGCCCAGGGGGCGAGCTGTTGCACTGTTGCTCCTTCTTTGTTGGCAACCGGTCTGCATATGCCCTCGATAGCAAAGGCAGTCGATGACTTCCATGCAAGTTGGCAACAGGTGTACGGCGATAAGACCCTATTGGATCTCTAGTTATGGATCTGAGAGCGTATATCCACAACACACTCTCGTTGTCCCAGGATAAGGAGGGGTACAACCACCTCCAGTGGATGTTCGCTGAGGTTCCTTACCAAGGGAAGTTCCTTGTCCTTTAGGTGCAAGCGGTTCAACCAGTCCATGGTACGAAAAGACGGAGACCTTGAGTTCGATTTTCCCCAGCTCTATGGACGTAAAATGGAAATGCGAGACTATTTCGACCTTGTTGTTGATGATGCCCTGGTGGAATCAATTCCCCTTCGGACTGGGGTAATCAGCACATCGTGGGAAAATGCTCAGAAGATCCTCGTAGAGGTTGAACTCTTTTTTCCCCTTACCCATCAGGTGGGGATTAGGGACTTCTCCTGTGATGAGAGCATACAAGCTCCTCTGCGTCCTCGCTTGGCTTCCCTGTCAGGGTTGGAAGTCATAATCAGGGCCTTATGGGCTCGTTGTTCAATCCTAATATCGTGCAGGACCTAGAAACCAATCTACCCATATCCAAGATTATTGTAGGGTATGGAACTAATGACTGGATACTGAGGGCCTCCCTATCAGAGTTGGAGGAGGTTGTAAGGGAGATGCTGAACAGACTCTCTGAGCTCTATCCGACTACAGAGGCCCTTTGGCGTTCAGACTGGCAGACAGAGCGGAAGATGGGTAGCTTTTCTCAGATGAGTAAGGCAATAGAAAAGGTATCCAAACTTTTTCCCTTGGTTACCTTTATCAATTGCCTTACCTGTATTGATCACACAGAAGAAGTCTTTGCTGATGGGTTTCTTCACCCGGACAAGAAAGGGTTCAGCCTCTATGCCCATACCCTAAGAGCTATCTGGTGTAGGTATCTTTCAGGAACTTGACCGCTTTCTCCATCCTTTCTAGAGCTGCGGCTATCTTTTCTTTCCTGGTCCCGTAGTTGAACCTGACAAACCCCCGATATGCATCACCGCCGAACCACGAGCCATCATTAAGGGCGGTTTCTGCTCGCAGGCCGAAGAAGCGGGAGAGCAATCCCCCATTGGGGCTTTTCTTTTCATCATACAGCTCAGGGAAAGCCAGAGCATCCTGTTCGACCAAGGCTATGATGGCAGAGCAGTCAATGAAAGTAATGAATGAGGCATCTGGTCTTATGAAGGCTAGGGAGGGCAGTCTTTCCCTAAAGAACTTTTCCATGAAAGCGATGTTTTCCTGCAAGTAAACCAAAAGCTCCTTCAGCCAAGGCTCTCCCGATTCGTAGGCGGCTAGGGCAATCGTTGTTGAGAAGAAGGAGTTTCCATCCAGGAAGAGCTGTTCCAGCCTTCGCTTGAAGGCAAGTCTGAGCTTGTCTTCGCTGAAGATGGAGACAGAGTAGTGTTCCCCTGCAATGTTGAAGGTCTTTGAAGGGGCCATACAGGTAACTGCGGTACAGCCCATCTCCGTTGCTATGGGAAGCAAGGGGTGGTGTTCCTTGAAGCTGAGGTCTGAGTGGATCTCATCGCTTATGATTGCCACTTGGTTCCTCTTGGCGATAATGGCTATTCTCTTGAGTTCCTCTTCAGAGAATACCATTCCGCTTGGGTTATGAGGTGAGCAAAAGATCAGGAGCTTGGCTTGTTTGCAAAGCTCCTCAAAAGCGTCCAGATCAAGAGAGAATCGATGGCTCTTCTCCTCATAGGCCAAGGGCCATCCGATGAGAGTACGCCCGAGGTTACGTACAATCCTTAGAAAGGGCTGGTAGGCAGGAAGAGGGACAATAATCCCATCGCCCTCCTTCGTGAGCATTTCGGTAAGCAAGGCGATGCTGGTAAGCATGCCTGGGCAGATGACCACATCTTTTCGATTGATTATCCAGGAATGGCGCCTCTCTGCCCATGAGCAGAATAGCTGTTCCTTCTGCTCGACATAGGGGTAACCATAGACACCGCCTTTTGCTGTCTTTATAGCAGTCTCCACTACTTCCGGGGGGGCGAGGAAGTCCATGTCTGCAACCCAGAAAGGCTCTGCCTTCTCGTTTGCAGCGATGCTCTTGATAGCCTGTGGATTCCATTTGACCGAGAGGGTCCCTCTCCGATTCACTTCTTGGGAAAAATAGTCTTGGTGCATTAGTGTCTGTACTCCACGGTGTAGTGGGAACGTTTGTTCCTATAACGCCCCTCATGTGCTTTTGTTGTCAGCTCGATGGCATCGGTGGGACAGCGGTGGTAACAGCCCAGACACCCTTCACAGTTGTCGCCGAATACCGGCTTTCCTTCAACCATGGTAATGTTCCCCGATGGGCACATCCTATAGCAGATGCCACACGATGTGCATGCATCGGATACGACAAACTTCCTTGCGAACAGCTTGCTGGTACTGTGTATGTATCCCATGAGGTAGTTCAAGGCCAAGCGGCTGAATGGTCGCTTACCTACGAGCTTTATCGTCTCACTCTGAATATCCTCTGCAATGAGACGGATACGCTCATCAGCCTGGGCATAGAGGGTATTCTCCTTCTCCTCTGTCGGAACTGGGAGCAAAGGCACATAGCCGTCAGGCATTATGATGTGGTTGGCATAGCTGTATATGCATCCGGCCTCTCGTAGTAAGACTTCCATGGCTACCATGCTGTAGGCTTGGAACTTGTATCGGGTGTTGACCATGAAGAGATACTTGATGGGGGATAGGTCCTGTTTGGAAAAGATATCCTGGATGAAGTCTTTCACTTGGTTGGGCGGGAAACCTTTGTAGGTGGGAAAGAGAAAGCCGACACGCTCGGTCATCTCTATGTCCTCTCCATCAAACAGTGATGGTATCATGCGAACCGTGCAATCCCCGAGCAACTGTGCAATGGTATTGGCAGCATAGAAACTGTTGCCTGTGCCTGAAAAGCAAAATATTGTGGTTTTCATGAGAGTTTCCTAGGTTTGAAAGCTTTCAATAGGGAGCAAACCTCATCTGAGTCCTCTTCGCTGAGATCCAAATTGGTTACGAGTCGTACTATAGGGCCCTCATGGTTGGCAAGGATACCTACCTCTGCAAGCTCTTTGATGACCTCATTGGTATTGAAACCAGGAACAGTGAAAAAGATCACATTGGTCTGGACCCCTTCCATATCGACTCGGGCCCAATCGCTCTCTTCCAAGGCCTTTGCAATGGCCTTTGCCCTCCGATGATCGTCATTGAGGCGGTCGACATGGTGCTCAAGGGCATACAGGCCTGCAGCGGCTAGGATACCTGTCTGTCTCATTCCCCCGCCTAGTATTTTCCTGACAGTCAGAGCCTTATTGATGAATGCCTCATCACCACAGAGAAGGCTTCCAACAGGACAGCCCAGACCCTTTGAAAGACAGAAGGTCAGGGTGTCCGCGTACTTTGCGTAGGTCTTCACAGGTATGCCCATAGCCTGCTGGGCATTGAATATCCTAGCTCCGTCCATATGGACTTTGAGGCCGTGCGTGTCGGCAAAATCCCTGATCCCCTCTAGATTTTCCAGGGGATAGCAGTAGCCTCCGATGGTATTCTCCACCTCAACAAGGGTTGTTGTTGCCATGTCATACTCTCCACCCTTTACCTTTCCCTGCAGATTGGCCGCCGATAAAACACCTCTGGGAGCCTCGATGGCGATGGGTAGTACTCCAGCAATGGAAGCTACGGAACCTATCTCATGATGGAGTATATGGCTGTTCATCGAGGTCAAAACCTCGTTGGACCTTCCTCCATTGAGGTAGAGGGATATGAGGTTGCCCATAGAACCTGAGGATATGAAGAGAGCCTTCTCCTTGCCGCTGAGCTGCGCTGCAAGCACTTCTAGCCTTGTGGTAGTCGGGTCTTCCCTGTATACATCATCACCGACTTCGGCTTGGTACATGGCTTTTCTCATCCCTTCCGTGGGTTTTGTAATGGTATCGCTTCTGAGGTCGTATCGTTTCATAGCTCTCTCCTGTTTGGTCTCCCGTAAACTATAGCCAAGTTAAGAAGTTCAGTCTACAAAAAAGGTCCCCGAGAAAACTCGGGGACCAAATATACAGTTGAATCCATCTCCTACTTGAGGTAGATATCCTTGGTCGGATGGTAATCTCTGGTGTTGTTATGCCAGCCACCCCACTTGTCTGTGTTCACCATGTTCATGGTTACATAGTAGTAGAGAGGCATGATACCCTGATCCTGGTTGATCATGATATCCTCTGCAGTTCTCAGGACGCCCATGCGATCTTCGCCGGCTTCCATTCGTGCAGATTCGTTGATCAGCAGGTCATAGATCTCGTTGGAGTATCTACCACCGTTCATACCACCACCGGTGAGGAACATATCAAGGAAGGTGTTCGGGTCAGTGTAGTCGCCTACCCAGCCAGCACGTGCAACAATGAAGTTACCCTGGTTTCTGTTTGCAAGGTACGTCTGCCACTCCTGGTTCTCAAGTGTTACGTTGATGCCAAGGTTGTTCTTCCATTCCTGCTGAATGAACTCAGCAATCTGCTTGTGTCCTTCACTGGTGTTGTACAGGATGCTCATGGTCGGGAAACCAGCGCCGTTTGGATACCCGGCATCGGAGAGCAATTTCTGAGCTTCAACTATTGCATCGTCCTGATCCTCAAGAGGGAAGGGAAGAGCTTCATAGCCAGCCATTGGTGGTACGATACCCCAAGCAGGAATCTGTCCAGCCTTGGTTACGCCTTCAACAAGGGCAGTGCGGTCAACAGCAAGGGCGAGAGCCTTTTTGACCAGTACGTTGTTGATTGGAGCCTTCTCGTTCTGGAAGACATAATAATAGGTAGCAAGCTGAGGTGCTTTCTGGAAATCATCGCGCATCTCTGCAGCCTTGAGCTGATCTGGTGGTACGTTGGTTGCCCAGTCGAGTTCACCGTTGAGGTACATGTTGTAGTTGGTCGTATCACTATCGGAAGAGTAGAAGATGACCTTGTCCAAGGTTACATTGTCCTTGTCCCAGTAGGTATCACTCTTGGTTGCAGTGATGGAGGTCTGTGCAACACGGTCTGTTAACACAAAAGGTCCGTTACCGACAAAGTTAGCAGGATCGGTCCATGCAGAACCATACTTCTCGATGGCGTGCTTGGGAACGATAGCAAACGAATAGTGGGTAAGGGCATCAAGGGTGTACGGAAGGGGCCCGATGAGGTCCATCTGGAAGGTCTGGTCATCAAGGGCGCGGATTCCTACAGCCTCAGGTCCGGCGGTACCGTCGTTAAACTCTTGGGCACCGGCTAGGAACATGCAAGGGAACCATGCATAGGGTCCTGCAGTTGCTGGATCGAGAAGTCTCAACCATGAGTACACGACATCGTCAGCGGTGATGGCTACACCATCGGACCAGACAGCATCCTTGCGGAGCTTGAAGGTATACTGAGTCATGTCATCGCTGATAGTCCAGCTTTCTGCAACACCAGGAATGGCAAGAGCTGTTTCAGGATGAATTGCTACCAGACCTTCAAAGATGGTCTCGTAGATCCTGTGCTCAGGTACGCCCTGGATGAGAGCTGGATCCAAAGATTCCGGCTCTGCACCGTTAGAGATGCGGAACACAAGTTCATCCTTGGCAACAGGTGCAGCAGCAACAGGAGCTGGTGCAACAGGAGCTGCAGGTTTAGCAGCAGGAGCTGCAGGCGCAACAACGGGCGCTGCAGGTGCAACAGTTGCAGCAGGCGTGGGTGCTTCTTTCTTTCCGCAAGAAATGAAAACAGCACTGACAAGCACTACGCAAAGCATAATAGCCAGAAATTTCTTCATAGATATATCTCCTTGTAAATTCTAAGCGTTAACATTCAACTTAGAATAATCTACATTAAACCACGAATCAAGAGAAAAGGCAAATGTGTTCATCTAGTAAATTGGCACTAAAAGCAAGAAAAACGTCTATCAGCTATGTATATTGTATCCTCCCGATGAAATTGTGCTGTTTAGGATGACCTGTCCTCTTAATTTGGGTATATTGGAACAACGCTATTGGAGGAATCAGATGGTACGACATGCTACCAAGAAAACCAAGATAGGCATTTCTTACTCAGTGAGCCTGCCCTTTACCCTATCCTGCTGGGGATTTACCCTCTTTTTGCTCTGGGGTTTGGTACTAAATACGGTTGAAGGTGTCTCCCTTCTCTCCATGTGGCATCTTGTCCTGCTTTTGCTTTTCTCCTTGACAGGAGCCCTCTTTCGAGACAGTTGGGTCTTTGACACAGAGATGAGGGAAGTGCGGTCTTTTTATGGGATCGGACCTGTGGGCAAGAGGGAGGTCATCCCGTTCAGTGAGGTTTCTCATCTCTCTTTGGAACACTTTGTCCGTGGTGCTACCAACAAGGACGCAAAGCCGACAAAGAGAAGGTTCAAAGCCATGGTAGTGTTCACTCTCTGCCTGAAGGATGAGAGTTCCCGCGACATTGAAATCATCCCAGAAAGTACCTCAGGTGGCAGGACAGAGGCGGCGGTCCAGGCAATCGCTGCTGTGAGTGGCCTGCCGTTGTATATCGATCGTCCACGGGATTTGGATCTGCAAGTTGGACTGAGGGACCCTGACTGACATAGTTTTCTAGGCTCAAGGAAGGAGGAGAAATCAAATCTTTTCCTATACTAGAATAAAACAAGGACACTCTTTGCAGAATGTCCTTGTTTTTAGCTGTATTGACTGTACTTTTATTTCTTGATCTTCTTGGGGTTTTTCTCAATTGTATGCTTTGCAGCATCAGCGAGTGCATCTTTGAGGCTGATCTTGCTGACATCTTCCTTATTATAGAGCCAACAGGCAACCTGATGTTTGTCTGTGATGTCAAACATCGGGGGAATGTGGCACGAACACCAGGGCATCTTCTTGGGACAACGGTCATAGAAGTAACAGCCGAAACGTTCTGTGTCTGGTGAAGGCACATCGCCTGTGAGGATGATTCTCTTCCTTTCACGTTCTACCTTGGGATCAGGGATTGGGGCTGCAGAGAGAAGTGCAACAGTATAGGGGTGCTTGGGCGAGTCATAGAGCTGGGCGGACTCAGATACCTCAACAATCTTCCCCAGATACATGACTGCGATTCTGGTGCTGATATGCTGGATGACTGCCAGGTCGTGTGCAATGAAGAGATAGGTAAGACCAAACTCCTTCTGCAAATCTCCAAGCAAATTCAGTATCTGTGCCTGAATAGACACGTCCAAAGCCGATACCGGCTCATCAGCAAGAATGATCTTAGGATTGAGGGCAAGGGCACGGGCAATACCGATTCTCTGACGTTGTCCACCACTGAACTCGTGGGGATACCTGTTCTTGAATGCCTTGTTCAGCCCGACACGCTCCATGAGGTCCTCGACCCTGAGTTCCATTTCTATTGAGGTCAAGGGCTCTGGCAACAGTTTGCGATTGTTGTAGATTACCATAGGCTCTGCAATGATGGAGCGTACTGTCATCCTAGGATCAAGGGAGGCATAGGGATCTTGGAAGATCAGCTGCATATCCTGCCTTGCCTTGAGCATTGAGCGGGTATCCGCCTTCACCATATCGATTCCGTTGAAGACCACACTCCCACTGGTGGGCTTGTGGAGTTGGGCTATGGAGCGTACTGTTGTGGATTTTCCACAGCCTGACTCACCTACGATTCCCAAGGTCTCTCCGGGATATATATCAAAGGATATTCCATCAACAGCCCGGATTGCCCCGACTTTTCTATTGAATAGGGAACCAGTCTTGATGGGGAAGTGTTGTTTGAGATCCCTTACTTCCAAAAGGGGCTTTGTATTTTTAGTGTCCATTAGGCCTTCTCCTGTTGTGTGGCATCTCGCAATGCCTGTTTTTTGGTCTCCTCATCACAGAAGAGCCAACAAGCTACCTCATGATGATTTCCCAAATCCTTCTGTGGCGGATAGGCATGCTCACAGACTTCCATAGCCTTGTGGCATCTTGGATGGAAGGGACAGCAGGGAGGAAGGTCGATGACGTTCGGCGGTTGCCCTTCGATAGAGAATAGTCGCTTGTTCTTGTTTGCCGTATCCATTCGGGGAACACTTTTGATCAGTCCTTCAGTATACGGGTGGGAGGGCCTTGCATAGAGGTCATCGGTAAGGGCCGTCTCGACAATACGACCTGCATACATGACACAAACCTTGTCACACATGCCAGCCACTACTCCCAAGTCATGGGTTACCAAGATGACAGCAGTACCCATCTCGCTGTTTATCTTTGCGATGAGTTCCAGTATCTGAGCCTGGATGGTGACATCCAAGGCTGTGGTTGGTTCGTCTGCGAGCAACACCTGGGCATCGCAGGAAAGGGCTTGTCCTATCATGACACGCTGGCGCATCCCACCAGAAAACTGGTGAGGGTAGCTGTTGATTCTCTTCTCTGGAGAAGGGATGCCAACGAGCTTGAGCATTTCGATTGAGCGCTCAAGAGCCTCTTTCTTGCCCATTTCAGGGTTGTGCAACCTGATGGTTTCAATCATCTGGGTGGATATCTTTAAAAACGGATTGAGGCTGGTCATGGGATCCTGAAAGATCATGGAGATCTTATCACCACGGATATTGCGCATCTCAGATTCGCTCATCTTGAGGATGTCCTTTCCCTCAAACAGGATCTGACCTCCAACAATCCTTCCTGGAGGAGAGGGTATGAGGCGCATGATGGAGAGGTTGGTGACGCTCTTGCCACTTCCCGACTCCCCTACGATTCCCAGGGTCTCCCCTTCATGGATAGTAAATGATACACCGTCGACAGCTTTTACAATGCCGGCGTCAGTCTTAAAATATGTTTGCAAGTCCTTAACTTCGAGGACTGCTTTTGCATTAGCTTTCAAACTCATTCGTCGTCCTCCTACAGTTGGTTCTTGCTTTGCGGATCGAAAGCATCTCTGAGCCCATCACCGAAAAAGTTCATGGCAAAGAGGAATATGGTCATTGCGATGGCGGGGAATATCAGCTTCCAAGGATAGAGGGTCATGCCGTTTACAGCATCCCCTACAAGTGAACCCCAGGAGGCATACGGTGCCTGAACACCAAGGCCAAGGAAGGAGAGGAATGACTCCTGCATGATGAAGGCAGGAACCCTCAACGTTGAGTAGACGATTATGACCGACAGGGAGTTGGGTACCATGTGTCGGAAGACAATCCTTGCTGTAGATGCTCCCATACTCCGGGCAGCCTCTACGAATTCACTGTTCTTCAGGCTCATGATCTGCCCTCGTACCATACGTGCAATGGTAAGCCAGCTTACCATTGCAAGGGCTACAAAGAGGTTCATGATGTTTCTGCCAAAAATGGCCATGAAGATGATGACCAGCAACATATAGGGCAAGCCGTACATGATATCTACCAAACGCATGAGGAAAAAGTCTACCTTTCCCCCCAGGTAGCCTGCAAGAGCCCCCACGATAATACCAATGAACACACTGGTGAGTGTTCCTATAAGGCCGATCATGATGGAGACCTGTCCGCCATAGATGATGCGGCTCAGCATATCCCTTCCACTATAGTCCGTGCCAAAGAGGTAGTGGCGTCCATGTTTCTTTGTCGCTTCGATATCTGCAGAGAGGTTCTCGCTGATGGTAACCGTCTTGTCGATGGGGAAGTCTACCGTTCCGTCCTTGATCTCTTGCTTGAGGGTTCTTTCAGAGCTTCTGGTGATGGTGGTCTTGATCTTACCCAGGAGATTAATCTTGCCAGTCGAGGCGAGACCTTTTTCCCCAAGGCTCATGATTTCCATATCCAGGGAGGATTGGTACTCCTCCTCACTCAGGTCAGGGTTGCTGCCTTTGATGGTGTTTAACACCTGGGCACGCATTTCCTGTAGAATCTGCTTTTCGATGGTGGTAATATCCATATTGGTAATGGCCGCATAGACTGGGAGAATCTCATCATAGGACATCTTTGCAAGATTTTGGGTCTTGCCTGTTTCGCTATCCTTCCAGTAAATCTTCTCAACGGAGATGAGGAATTCAGTATCGATGCTTTTTTGTAATCGTTCGATGGTGCGGATATCCGCATCGCTGAAGGAGAAGGTTCCAGCCGCTTTCTGCTTTTCACCCTCTGCATAGCAGAAATCCCAGACCTTGTTGCTTTCGTTATCTGTAATCCACTTCTTGATCTGTGCAGACTGTGCTTCAGTTACTATAAGGTTTCCACTTCTCCACGCCTTGAAATACAGGTCTTCCAGCTTGGTCTCCATCATCAGGTCCCCAGCAGTCCTGTTCCATGTTGGTCTGAGGTGCTGGTGGTCTAGGATGATTTCGTCATATGCGTAAATCGGAAGGAACATGGCAAAGGCTGCTAGCAGAGAGTATATGATGACGATAATCATACCCAATACAGCCATCTTGTTCTTTTTAAGTCGTTTCCAGGCATCCTTGGAAAGGCTGTTTCCCGCTACTACCTGGTTGAATTCGTTGAGGGGTGCCTCTTTCTTTTTTCTTTTCGTTACCATGAGGTCACTCCTATTTGTAGGTGATTCGGGGGTCAAGCTGTGCGTATGCGACATCCACAATAAAATTCATTATCACAAGGATCAGCGAATATACAATGACAACACCGACTATCAGGGTATAGTCCCGGTTGAAGGAACTCTGTACGAAGAATTTACCCAACCCAGGGACACGGAAAATCTGTTCGACTACGATAGATCCTGTGATGATACCTGCAAATGCAGGTCCCAAATAGCTGACGATTGGCAACATTGCACCTTTCATGGCGTGCTTGAAGATGATAGTGGAGTTTTTCATACCTTTCGCCTTGGCTGTGCGGATGTAGTCACTACGCAGGGTCTCCAACATGGAAGAACGGGTCAGACGGGCAATATTTGCAAAGTAAGCAAAGGAGAGCGAAACTGCCGGAAGGACGATGGTCAGATACCCTTCACCTGTGGTGTACCAACCGCTGGTGGGCAGCCAGTTAAGCTTCATGGCAAATATCAGCTGGAGTACCGGTGCTATGACAAACAGCGGAACTGATATTCCTATTACCGCCACCCCCATACTGAAGTAGTCTATCCATGTGTTTTGCTTAACGGCAGCGATGATGCCTGCCGATATGCCAAAGGACAAGGCCAGAGCCATGGCACAGAGTCCAAGCACTATGGATTTTGGTAGGCTGTTGAAGATGTAGTAATTGACATCGTAGTCCTTATACTTATAGGAAGGTCCCAGATCTCCACGTAGGATATCAAACATATACCTTCCATACTGCTGGACAAGGGGTTCATCCATGTGGTATTTCGCTTCAATGTTACGCTTGACCACTTCAGGGAGGTTTCGTTCGCTTGCGAAAGGCCCTCCTGGGGCAACACGTACAATGAAGAAGCTTAGCGTGATAATGATCAATAACGTCGGGATTATCCCTAAAAGTCGATTCACGATATATTTAGTCATTCGCTTCCTCTTGTGAGATTGGATTGCATGGATAATGGGTGTTTACTCATTATCATACAGCATTTCTGATACTATACGAACTTCTTTATTTATGCAAGAATGGGTACACTTATACAAAATATGCAAACGATAGGCACTGCTAATATCATATAATAAATAAAGATGTGAAATGTTTTAAAGTACTTTATTTATACAGATAAGCCAGAGCTGTCAATATACACAGATACCTATTGAAGTGTATTATTGCCTGCCCAATCTATGATACTGTAAAGTTCGGCTGAATGCCGCAGGAGTAAGAACTAATGAAAAAACTATATCTGGAGAACCTTGGCTGTTCAAAGAATCAGGTAGATGCCGAGACCATGCTGAAAATTCTTGCAGAAGACAATTATATGCGAACTGACGATCCCACAGAAGCCGATATCATACTGGTGAACACCTGTGGATTTATTGAAAGTGCTCGCGAACAGTCCATCGAATCCTTCTTTTCGCTCCATCAGACCAACCCTGAGGCAAAGATACTGTTCACCGGCTGTATGGCCGAGCGTTATACTGAGGAGCTATCTGTCGAACTCTCTGAAGCCTCCGCCATATTCGGCAATCGTGACCTTTCAAAGATTAGTGGTGTTGTCGATCGGGTGGTTAAAGGCGAGCGGGTAGTGGAGAAGTATGCCTATCCACCGGTAGAGAAAGAGCTCTACGAGCGAAACGAGCTGCTCAACTTCCCTGGAAGCGCCTATCTGAAGATCAGTGAAGGGTGCAACCACCGTTGTGCCTACTGTGCCATACCCCTCATCCGTGGCGATTTGCGCTCGCGTCCCATGGATATGATTCTTGAGGATGCAAAGCACCTCATCAGTACAGGAATAAGGGAATTGAACCTCATTGCACAAGACCTCGCTGCCTATGGAACGGATGTAGGCGACGGTACAAGTAGATTTATGGACCTGCTTACAAGACTTGTTGCCCTCCAAGGGGATTTTAGATTGCGTCTGCTCTATATACATCCTGATGCGTTTCCCGCTGAACTTCCCCGCTTCATAGTAGATAATCCGAAAGTGCTTCCCTATTTTGACATCCCTTTCCAGCATGCAGCCACACCAATACTGAGGAGCATGGGAAGGACTGGGACAAAAGAGAGCTACCTCTCCCTAATCGAATCAATTCGTGCAACTGTACCCGGTGCGGTAGTGCGTTCGACCATCCTGCTTGGCTATCCCGGGGAGGATGAGGATGCGTATGGTGAGTTGCTCGATTTCATCGAAAGAGCTCAACTCGACTGGATGGGGTCCTTTCTCTACAGCAGGGAAGAGGGAACAAAGGCCTATGACCTGAGAAACCAAAAGGAACATGCAAAGGCACATAAGGTAGCTGCCATTTTTCAGAAAAAACTTGAAAAGAGACAGCAGGCCATCACAGAGGCTCGTCTTGAGCGGTTTGTGGGCAAGGAGTACGATGTTTTGATAGAAGAGAAGATAGAGCAAGAGGATCTGGCAATAGGAAGAATCTATTCCCAGGCCCCCGAGGTTGATGGTCTTACAGTAGTCATGGGGCACAACCTTGTCCCGGGTTCTGTAGTGAAATGTGGAATTAGAGCGGTGAAGGGCATTGACCTTGAAGCTGTCTTAGTGGAGCGATCTGATGGCTGATATCGATACCTTGCTCTCAGCGTTGAATAAAGACCAGATGGAAGCGGTGCTGGAAAACAGCGCCCCTCTGCTAGTGCTTGCCGGTGCAGGTTCGGGAAAGACCCGGGTCATTACCACCAAGATCGCCTACTGTATTGAAAAGCTGGGAATCCCGGCCTATAAGATTCTTGCAGTCACCTTTACCAACAGGGCTGCTTCAGAGATGCGCCAACGGGTGACCGAGATGCTTGATGACCAACAGGTCTCAAGCGATGTCACCATACGCACCTTCCACTCCTTCGGGGCATGGTTTCTCAGGAGATTTGGCTCGGAGATAGGCTTGGGGTCCAACTTCACCATCTATGACGATGATGATTCGCTCTCCTTGCTCTCTTCCTGTTACCCAAATTTCAAGAAAAAGGAACTCGACCCTGTCATGCGCAAGATTTCCTATGCCAAGGACCGGGGCCTGACCTGTAAGGATAACCTTTCTTCCTTGAAGGCTGATGCCACCTTCCCCCGTATGTTCGAGGCGTATGAGGACAAGATGCGCAGGGTAGGGAATGTGGACTTTGCAGACCTGATCGGACGGAGCATCGAGCTGCTCGATGCCAAACCTGATGTCCAGGCCTGGATGCACAACCGATTCCAGGTAATCCTGGTCGATGAGTACCAGGATTCCAACATCGCGCAGTTTGAACTGCTCAAGCGTCTGGTAGGGCCTTCCTGCTTCATCTGTGTTGTCGGTGATGATGATCAGAGCATCTATCGTTTTCGCGGGGCTGAGGTGCAGAATATCCTCTCTTTTCCTGAGGTTTTCTCAGGGGCGAAGACGGTAAAGCTCGAACAGAACTACCGTTCTACCCAGAGTATCCTCGATATAGCCAATACGGTTATACAGAACAACAAGGGCCGTCATGCCAAAAGGCTCTGGACCGCTAATACCAAGGGGTCTAAACCCAACCTGATGTATGTACAGGATGAGCAGGATGAGGCTCAACGTGTGGGTAGAATCCTGCAGCAGGATAAGAATTATGATGGTAGTGCAGTCCTGTACAGGACCAATGCCCAATCTGTGGCATTTGAGACGACCTTCAAGAGGATGCGCATACCCTATAAGGTAGTGGGGGCTCTGCAGTTCTATGACCGGGAGGAAGTGAAGGATGCCTTGGCCTTGCTGTTTCTTCTGACGAACAGTAAGGATGAGGTGAACTTCAAGAGGATGATCAACAAGCCTACACGGGGCATCGGCTCGGGCAGTCTTGATACCATCCTCTCTTATTCTCTCCAAGCAGAGGGAGACATTTTCCGTATGTTGGAGATGGCCATACGATCAGGGGGTCTCTCCAATAAGGCAAAAAACGGTGCGAGTGCATTCTTGGAACTCTACAAGCATGCAAACCGCATGATGGACAGCGAAGAGCTGGTCGACTGTGTCAACTTCATGATCAGGGAGTCTGGCTTGTTTGATCTCTACCAGAAGATAGACAACCAGAACAGCACCGGCAAGGTCGATAACCTGGAGGCTCTGGTGAACGCCCTTGCTTCGTATGACTCCTCCCGTGACGGCCTGTTGCTTTTTCTTGAACAGCTCTGCCTCGACCCAACTACCTTGGGAAGGGAAGACCCCAGGGACAAGAAGGGCGTTACCCTCATCACCATGCACAACACCAAGGGCCTTGAATTTGACCGGGTGTTTGCAGCTGGCTTGGAGGAAGAGCTCTTTCCCGGACGAGCTAAGGAGAGTGACGACGACATTGAGGAAGAGCGCAGGATTTTCTATGTTGCGGTGACCCGGGCCCGGAAGCAACTCTATCTCCTGTGTGCAAAGGCAAGGAAGATATGGGGAAAGACCAGTTTCCAGCACCCTAGCAGGTTTATTGATGAGATACCTACCCATCAGGTTGCCGTGGATGGAATTCGTCCAGGTACGTTGGATGTACTCACCGAAGGAGGCCCCTATCGTGGGCTTGGCAGCCTTGGAGAGAAACGTGCCAAAGCTCATGGATCTTCTGGAGCCATGAACAGCAATGGTTGGGGAGGTTCAGCAGGTGCTCTTATCCAGAAGGGTTTCGGTTCCAATGCAAAGACGTTCACCATGGAAGAACGCCACACAGAAGAGGAAGGGGTAAGCCTGTTTCCTCTTGGGCAGAAGGTATATAGTGACAAGTATGGTGAAGGCGAAGTGGTGAACCTGAAGAAAAGTGGTGACCGTGAAGTCATCGATGTGACGTTTGTGGGGGGAAGCAAGGCTACTTTCATCAGTAAATTTGCCCAACTTGAGAAAATAGGGGGCCAATGATATGCTCTCTCCTGTGAAAGATACTAGACATGTTGCCACCGAACACTATACAATGCCTATCGTTGTCCGTGCACGGTCATTCTATTTGTATGACCGTTATGGGCTTCGATATGTTGATTTTTTTCAAAACCATGGCAGAGCCATCCTAGGTCATCGACCCGACATCCTGCAGCGTTCCCTAAAGGGCACTGCAAGCCGGGGCTTGATCAGTGAATACCCTTCGGTATTTGAGGGAAGGCTCGAAAAGCTACTGGCTAGACTGTTTCCAGACTATGCGGATTTTCGGCTGTATGCCGATGCCCAAGTAGTCCGACAGGTGGCTATGAAGGTTTCGTCAGATCCAATCTACGACCCTGCATGTTCACCTCCAACAGATCATCATCCAGTGTCCTTTTGGCGTCCGTACCTAGAGGTCGGCGGGGCAGATTCCAAGTTGCTCTTCCCTATCCTACCTTTCCCAGGGAGTTTCATACCTCAGGTCGTATGTATTAAGGAACAAGCACTGGCAGATGAAATGCCGCCTTCAGACCCTGTTTCACCGCTGTTACTTGATTTGCTCATCAAGACGGTAGCGACACTGATACGGAGCCTTGAGTCGGAAGAAGCAGTTGCCAAGCGCAAAACCAATCCACTTTCTGGGTTGTTTGAGACGCGAGGTCCGTACGGAATTACGCACCTCGACTCTTCGCGCTACGGGGAGTTCGCCCAAGAGGCCTTAGGCCTTAAGGTTGTCCTCCCTCCTTCAGCGGATATACCGCTTATCACCCCCGGAGAGTACTCCAAGGGCGATATTGCCTTATTTCTGAAGTTGGCTGAGCAGTATGCACTATAATGGATAGACAGATGGCGGTATGGCATTTTCCATCGGCTGCTGGTTGGGCGTTGCTTGACAGGAGTCCTTGTGTATGGAACTATGTTTTTATCGACCATGAACCAAAACACTACAGCAAGGTACGACCTTGCAGAACAGGATGAATAGATGAAAACTATTTTTGTAAAACCGCTGACAGTTCAGAAGAAATGGTATCTGATAGATGCGGAGGGAAAGGAACTCGGTAGAGTAGCTGTTGCCGCAGCACGTATCCTTCGTGGGAAGAACAAGCCCGAGTATGTCCCTCACCAGGACATGGGTGATTTTGTAATCATCATCAATGCTGAGAAAGCAGCCCTCACCGGTAACAAGTACGAAGACAAGATGTACTACCATCACTCCGGTTATCCCGGCGGCCTTCGCGAAACCAACTATGCTGATATGATCAAGCGCAAACCTGAGTTCCCCATGGAACATGCTGTCAAGGGCATGCTTCCCCGCGGGCCCCTCGGTCGCACGTTGTTCACCCACATGAAAGTGTATGCTGGTGCAAAACACTCGCAGGAAGCTCAACAGCCCATCACGGTTGAAATCTAAGGTAGGAACGAAATATGGCAAAGAAAGAAGTTAAGAAAGTTGTAGATCTTGGTCATGGCGTAGGTCGTCGTAAGACAGCTATCGCTCGTGTCTATCTCCGAGAGGGTGATGGCAAGATTATTGTTAATGGAAGGGACGTTGATGCTTACTTCGGTAGCCCCATGCTGACCTTCATCGTCAAGCAGCCTCTTCAGGCTACTGATACTGTTACCAAGTTCGACATACTCGTCAACGTTGTTGGTGGCGGTCCTTCAGGTCAGGCAGGTGCTATCCGCCATGGTATTTCCAGGTCTCTGGTTTCCCATGATGAAGCCTATCGCCCTGTGTTGCATACAAGCGGGTTCATGACTCGTGACTCCCGCATGGTTGAACGTAAGAAATACGGTCAGCCTGGTGCAAGAGCCAAGTTCCAGTTCTCCAAACGCTAAACTGTGTTTGCGACGATCGAGCGGAAAGCCTCCGGTGAGGGATATTTTATCCTTCAAGAGGGGCTTTCCCCTTTTTTTATCTCAGCAAGACTTTTTCTCTCTAAAAACCTGCCGCTAAGCCAACCAATCGCAGGAGAAATGGCAGACTCCCTAAGGGATGAGCAACTCCTGCTCAACTGCCGTGAACAGGCTCTGCAGTATCTCACCAGACGGGAACACACCTCCCTTGAGCTGAAGCAGAAACTACTTAAGAAGAACTACAAACAAACCCATATTGATCAATCCCTAGGGACTCTCCTCCAACAAGATCTTCTTAGTGAATATCGCTATGCCCAGTCTTTCATTCTTAGCAGGCAGAGGAAGAATCCTGAAGGGAAGATTCTCCTTAGGCAGAGGTTGCTCTCAAAGGGTGTAAATCGAGAAGATGCCGAGTGTGCACTCGAAGAAGCCTTTACAGAAGAACTCCTTGTAGAAGCAGTCAGCAAGGCCTATGCGGTAGCCTTAAGAAAATATGAGCCGGAACTGGCCAAGGAGAAATTGATCGCTCGAGGTTTTACGCGATCAGAGCTACGTTTTGCCTTTGAGCGGATGGACGATGAGAAAAACGACATCCTGTAGAGCGAAGAGCAGGCACCAAAAGTACAATAGGTTTGTTAGATTTTCTTCTTGAGAAAAGATACTTACCCTTATACACTTGCACCATAGAAAAGGGAGGGCGCATATGAAACAGACGAGAAAGATTGGACTTCTTATACTCTTGATGGTTCTCATAACAGCCCCTCTCCTGGCTGTAAATTGGTTCGATGAACGGTTCATCTACCCCTATAACGAAAATATCTCCCTAGCCAGTGACATCACCTCTGGCTTAACCATGCTCGCACCTGCTGTATTCCTGTTTGCAGCTCCTTCTTCAGACTGGGTGGAGATAGGCCTTACCTATGGGACTACTACTCTCGCATCCTATGCTGTTCGGACAGTCCTGAAAAATACCATCACACGACCAAGGCCTTATATGGTTCCCGGAAATACTGATCCCCACCCTTCAGACACTTCTGAACAGGACCAGTCATTCCCTTCTGGACATACCCTGATGGCCTTCAGCTCAGCGGCCTATACCCAGACAGTCTTTTCCCTCAACTATCCTGACTCACCCTATAAGGGGGCAGTCACCACTGCCACCTGGGCTCTTGCTGTAACTACTGCTGTCCTACGGGTAGCAAGTGGCAATCACTTTGTCACTGATGTGCTTGCAGGTGCTGCGATAGGAAGCGTCCTGGGCTTTGCTGGACCTTATCTTACCCACCTTATGTTCAAGGACAAGGCTAACGCACCGACTCTTATGATAGGGCCGAGTGTAGGTATGCAGATAAGTCTGTAGGTATCGAGAAAGCAACCTAGCTATTGTAAAAAATGTACTACTAAATGGTTAACTCTTTTGTCTTCTTAGAGATTGTGATAGTTCCCTTAGTTTATGTATTTTCACACTATCTAAGAATAGTGTGAAAATACATTGAGTTTATTTGGTTATGAGATATACTTATTTCTAGAGAGGCTGATGCGATGTCCATAGAAAAGGAACTGCTAAACTATAAGGAAAATACAAGTATCTCTAGAGAATCTCTGGTTGAACTTATCAGAAGAGACAAACCTGACTATAAAGATTCATCAGTTCGATGGGTCTTGTATAGGTTGGTTCATGATGGAGTGATCACAAAGGTAGATTCAGAGTTTTTCCGAATTGGCAGGGTAAAACCCTATGCATCCAAGCCAGGATGTAAAACTAAAAATCAGATAGTTAAAATCCTAAAATCAGAGCTCCCCGCTATTAAGGTTGTAGTGTATGAATCAACTATCCTTAACGAATGGGTGAATCATCTGATTTCTCGAAATGTATTGTTTGTTGAGGTTGAAAAAGACTATATGCATAGTGTGTTCCGGGAATTACAAGAAAAAATTCAAACCACAATTCTTTTGAAACCCAGTATAGATGATTACTATTTGTATGCTTCTGATGCAACCATCATAGTTTCTAACCTTATTTCACAAGCCCCGCTTCACAAGGATTCGTATGATATTCGTATAGAGAAGCTCCTTGTGGACATATATGCAAATGAACTGCTCAAAGAGTTTATCAGTGATGATGAGATCGAAAATATTGTAAATGATATATTCTCTACATATGTTGTAAATAGTAAGACTGTTCTCGCTTATGCAAAAAGAAGAAAGCTAGAAGCTAAAATGCGGATTGTGTTGGAGAGCTTTTTCTCAGGAAAGGAGGTTCAATCACTTTTCTTGTGGGATTCCCTGATAAGCTAAATTTAGACTGGAGGCTCACTAGCACAGTAAAACTGA
>JAEINL010000053.1 GCA_016342655.1 Sphaerochaeta sp.
CCCATTAAAACACAGTTTAGCCCATATGGGAAAAAATCATTTATCGTTCGAGTGGAATAAATCATATTCGGCTTAGTATAATGTATCCGGATGGGATTTCGAAGTTGACTTTTTACTTGGGTACCAGTACCATCTAATTAAGTGATTGAGCTCCGGTAGCCTACGGGCCCGGGGCCGACTTTTTTTAGGGGGTTGCTTGGTGTCTGGGAAATGCTTTACAAGTTATGAGGACCAGATTCAGATATTGATCAGTCGTGGTTTAAACATCCCTAATCACCAAAAAGCAATTGAGATTTTATCCTTCGAAAATTATTACCGCCTTATCAACGGGTACAAAGATTTGTTCCTGTCAACTATAGGCCCAGCAGAGACATACAAAATAGGTGCATCGGTATCAGAGATATATGCTCTCTATCGGTTTGATGAAGAACTAAAAGCACAATTTCTCAGAGCCTTCTTGATAATTGAAAACCATTTAAAGGCGCTTATAGCATACGAGTTCGCAAAGGTGCATGGAGCCTGTGAGTATCTTGATGCGACAAATTATAATTATATCGCAAAAAACCAAGTAGAAATAAACAAGCTAATTGGAAAGATACAAGGAATAATTGCAGCTAAATCTCCTTATGATAGACGTTTACAACATTATCAAAATAATCATAATGGAGATATTCCACTGTGGGTAATCATTAATTTATTGACGATGGGAAACGCCAGTCGTTTTTTTAAATTCATGCAACCTATGGAACAGAATGAAGTTGCTAGAAAGTTCTCCATGCAACCAAATGTTGTAAATAATTATTTCAATAATATAACGTTAGCAAGAAATATCTGTGCACATGGTGAGAGATTCTTCACATTCAGATTTGGTACAGAAATCAATATTTTGCCTGAGCATTCCATGCTCCATATTCCTTTACGTCAGAGTAAGCCTGTAGTAGGAGTAAGAGATTTGTTTGCGGTTCTCATCATGGTAAAGTACCTGTTAAATGATGCTGTTTTCTTCCAAAAAATGAAAAACGAAATTGCTCAATCTCTGAAAGAACTGCAAGAACAATTGATAAGTGTAACTATTGATGAAGTGATGAGCACAATGGGGTTCCCTAGTAACTGGCAACTCGTTTAAATAAGCTAACAGTCACACAAAGTGAGAGGATGAATCATTTTCTCCTGTTTTGCAGACAACGCCCCAAGGGGCGGGGAATTAAACTGATACCTATAAAATGGACAGTTGAAAAAAAAAAGGACCCTTCCAAAGTAGACTCTGTCCAACACAGGGTCTTTTTTTGTGTCCAGTAGGCAAAAAGAAAGGAAGCCAATTCCTTTATGTAAAAGAAATTAGCTTCCTTGTTGTTATGCGGTAGACTGGACTTGAACCAGCACAAGATTTCTCCCACTAGCACCTCAAGCTAGCGTGTCTACCAAATTCCACCACTACCGCATTACTGAGGTTATAGGTGTCGTTCTTTCGAACTGACCTTGGCTACATTACAACAATGAGGGCTAATGCGTCAAGCCCTCTTTTTTGAAAAGAGGACTTGGATTGCATTTTTCTTTCACAATATTGCTTCGAATTCATCCAACAAGGAGGAGAAATGCTTGAGAGCCATCTCAACAGGTTCCTTTTTAGCCATATCCACTCCTGCCTTTTTCAGGGAGTCGATAGGGTAGGTGCTTCCCCCGCTTTTGAGGAAATTGAGGTAATCGAGCTTCTCCTTTGCCCCGCCATTGAGCACCTTCTGGCTCAAGGCAATGGCAGCACTGATACCTGTGGCATACTTGTACACATAGAAGGAAGAGTAGAAGTGTGGAATCCTCAAGCCTTCCAAGTCACTCTCTTCCTCAAATTCGACTGAAGGGCCGAAATACTGCTCTAGTAACTTTTTGTACTCGCTTCTGAGTAAATCCACTGTCAGGGGGACTCCCTCTTCGCTCAGGCGATGGGTGATGTCCTCAAACTCAGCAAACATTGTCTGTCTGAAAAGGGTGGCCACTATGTCATCCAAGCCCTTGCTCAGGATGAATGCCTTGGTTTTCTTGTCCTTAGCAGTTTCAAAGAGATGTTTGGCTACCAGCTGTTCGTTGAACGTGGAGGCCACCTCCGCTTCAAAAATTGTATAGTCATAGTGGAAGTAGGGGTTGTTCCTTGCACTGTAGTAGCTGTGCATGGAATGACCACCCTCATGGGCTACCGTAAAAAGGTCCCTCAGGACGTCTTCCTTGTAGTTGAGTAGTATATAGGGGGAGCCAGTGTAGCAACCGCTTGAGAAGGCACCACTGCGCTTTCCCTTGTTCTCATAGCGATCCACCCATCTCTCTGTGGTCAGTCCCTTCTTCAGGATGGAGACATACTCCTGCCCAAGGGGAGCGAGCGCCTCGCTGATCGTTTCTACCGCCTCCTCATACGGAGTATTCTTTTGCACGCCTGCCACCAGAGGAACATAGACATCATAGTGGGCCAGCTTTTCCAAACCCATCAGACGGGCACGGATCTGGTAGTATCGATGCAAGGAGGGGAGGGCCTCATGAACTGAGGCTATCAGGTTGTCATACACACTCATCGGGACATTGTCGGGAAAGAGAGCCTTCTGACGACAGCTCTCATATCCACGGGCCTTGCAAGTGAACTTGTCTTGCTTGACCTGCCCCTCATAGAGGCGAGCGATGGAATGCTTGTGTTGGTCGTAGGTTGCATAGAACTGCTTGTAGGCCCTTTTCCTCAATTCCCTGTCTTCACTCATAAGGAAAGAGCTGTAGGTACTCTGTGTGAGGGGCTTTTTGCCTTCTTCGGTTTCAAGCGATCCGAAATCAAAGTCAACATTGGTGAGATCTCCAAAGGTGGTGCGGGCAGTCGAGCCCACTTCGCTTTGCAAGGCCATGATGCGCTCTTCCTTCTCTGTGAGCACATGCTCCTTAAAGCGCCTTGATTTCTCCAGGTACACCTTGTAGGAACCGAACGCGGGGTCTTTGAGGTACTCTGCAAGGGTCTCATCCTCGATGGCAAGCAGCTCCGGATCGAAATACGCCATGTTGGCCCCAAGTTGGGCGAGGCTCTGGTTCACCAGGGAATAACGCTTCACATTGGTGCTGTCCGAAGCATCGCCGGCATAGTTGAGGAAAGCCCAGCTATAGAGCTGTTCGGCCAGGATGCTTGTCTTTTCGTACCACCCAAAGGTATCCAGGAAGCTTTCTTTGCCTTCCCCTAGCTTGCCCTTGAAGAGAGGGGCCCTGTCAATCTCTTGCTCTAGGGCTTTCATTCCCTCTTCCCATGCTTTTTCGTCGGTGAACAAGCTCTTCAGATCCCAAGTATCTTCGCTAGCGACTTCTGATCGTTTTTTACTATCCATCATATTTCTCCCAATACGGTATTCAACAGACGGGTTGCCCGTCCCCTGTGGCTGTACCTATCCTTATCCTCTTCACTGAGGGCCGCCATGGTGGAGGAGGCCTCATCAACATAGAACACAGGGTCATAGCCAAAGCCGGCATGACCGTCAGGTTCTTTTGTTATGGATCCCACCACTGATTCAGAAATTGTATATACCCTATACTGATCTACCACCAGCGCAAGGGCGCAGACAAAGGTGGCCTTGCGTTCTTCTTTTGTGGTGCAGTGCTCGAGGTTCTTAAGCAGGTAGGCGTTGCGCTCTCCTGCCTCAAGTAGATGCCCCGCCTCCTCCATACCGTAGCGTGCTGTCCTGACTCCCGGATCCCCTCCCAGTGCCTCCACGCAAAGACCTGAGTCATCAGCGAGGATGGCGTACCCCTCAGGTATGTTCGGTAGGAGCGAAAGGGCCTTCCCCAAGGCATTTTCAGTAAAGGTCTCGCCTGACTCTTCAAAGTCGAAAGTCAGGCCAAGTTCAGAAGGCAGGAAGATTACATGGGTTTTGAGGATCCGTGCAAACTCTTCCCGCTTATGGTTGTTTGATGTTGCCAATAGAATATTCATAGGAAAAAAGATACTCATTGGGGCATATTTAGTCCATACATTCTTGGATCAGGGCTTTGATATAATGTACAGAGGAGGCCACAGTCCCTTTGGGAACTCCTAACAGCAGGCTTATCTGCGATTGGCTGAGGTGGTATTCGATGCTCCTTATCTGTTCGACTTTAATCCTGTGCACCCTCTCAGTCCAACTGAGTAGGTTCCTCAGCTTCTCTTGCTTTGTACTGGTGATGCACTGGTTCAATTCTGCCTGTATTTCCATAATTCGTCGGAAATGGCGATTTGAAGTCTCTTCCATCTGTTGTTTGCATTTTCGTTTTCTTTCTAGGAGCTGTTCTGCAGTAGAGAGAAAGCTGTTGAGCAGAAGAGCATCGACCTCAAGCAACGATGCAATCTCTTCCAGGAGGTACAGATTGGTCAAATGGGGAGAGATGGCCAGCAGTATGATGAAGCGCTTGCGATTGACCCCTTCCTGCAGTTTCACCTGAAGACGTTTTTGCATCTGATCGAGTTGCACCTGATTGGCATCATGGTGCTTTGGGGCATTGAGCAACTGTTCAAACAGGGATGGCATCGCCGAGTAGTCTACGGTGGCCATATGGGAGAGTGGCGTATAGCTTCTTGCTTCCGCTACACAACTCTCATATGCATCAGGCTCGTCCCAGCCTTTCTTCTCGCTTTCCAGCAGCGCACGTTCCTTGTTACTCTGAACGCGCCTATAGGCTATGAAGTACCTGCTTCTCATGCGCACCACTTCAGTGATGTAGCCTATATAGGGAAGGTTTCCCTCCCTGTAGGAAGAGATGTAGTGGTCGATGGTCTCATAACAGTACAATAGGAACTCACAACAATCCTCCTCAGGCAAAAGCTTGAGCTTAGAGGGGAGAGTGTACAACAACTGTTGGGTTATGAGATGAACCTTGTTGTGCAAGACTTGGTTCTCTTTCTGAATTTGCAACAGGAGGACTGCTTTGGTCAACCTGTTGCTCTGTGTGTCCGATATGCCCGAGATATACATGCTTTGCTCCTTGTGGGTGTTCTCCACAAGGAACATGCAATGTGTGTGCCAACTCTTCCTTAAATCAGCTTTTCAACCGCATCTAGCAAGTTTTTTTGCGCTATCTCTATAGGAAGCTGGATAGTTGCTCCAGCAGCCTTCTTGTGTCCTCCGCCACCAAAGCTCTCTGCCAAGGCACCAACGTCAATCTGACTCTGGTGACTTGCGCGGAAACCTACCTCAGTAGTGCCTTCTGATAGCTCTTTGAAAAAGAGTACCACTTGCACATCTTTGATGGACAGCAACATCGAGTAGAGTGCATCACTGGGCTTGTCTGTGGTGATGAACTGCCCATTGTCAGAAAGGTAACTGCAGCTTGTCATCAGCTTCCCTTCAAGATGAGGTTCGCTTCGATCGATGAGCTTGCCCAGATACTTTATGTAGCTGAGGTTTTTGCCACCGGTCATCTTGGTGTTGATCATGTTAGGGGAGACTCCAAGGTCGACCAGTTCAGCGGCCATGCGCAGTGTCTCACCCCTATAGGCATTGATGAACCTGAAGAAGCCGGTATCAGTGGCGAAACCAAAGAAAAGGTGTTCGGCTACCTCCTCTGTAATTTCAATAGCAAGTGCCTTGTAGAGCTGCATGATAATCAGGGTGGTGGACACTGATCGGGGGATAATGTAGCGGTAGGTGCCGAATTGCTCACCGCTGCTATGGTGATCAAATATGACCGTAGTGAGACCTTCCATCTCCTTGGCCAGATGTCCTAACCTTTCTCGGGCAGAACAATCCACAACGACGACGACAGGGTCGCGCCTGTGCAGGTCCACATCGATGTGGGTAAGGAAATCTGCTCGGAGGTGTGCAATCTCAGCACGGTCAAAAGGCCCTGCATTTGCAAGATGGACAGTCTTTCCCATCTTCATCAACAGGGCTTTCATCGCCATCTGGCTGGATATGCAGTCCCCATCGGGACTGACATGACCAACAATGACAAACTCCTCCCGGTTTCTCAGCACATTGAGGATTTCCTCATCAATAGGGGGGTAGGAAAATGCCATACTATGCTTCCCGGATGATTTCCGGTTCCTTTCCGTTGAGTACGCTGTCCTCTCCTACGATGACCTTCGTCACCCCGGTGAGGGAAGGGATATCGTACATGATTCCCATCATGATTTTCTCAACAATGGAGCGCAGGCCGCGAGCGCCTGTCTTTTGTTCAAAAGCTTTCTTGGCCACAGCGGCAATAGCCTCTTCCTTGAAGGTGAGCTCAATGCCGTCGAGCCTGAAGGATGCCTCATACTGACGGATGATGGAGTTTTTAGGCTCTACAATGATACGCTTGAGGTCAGCTTCTGAAAGGTTGTTCAATGCAACATGAATGGGCAACCTTCCGATGAACTCCGGGATAAGGCCGAACTTGACCAGGTCATCGGGCATAAGCTCGTTGTAGATGAGGCTCAAATCCTTATCAGCGGCATTGGCCATCTTTGCCCCAAATCCCATAGTATGGGCTGAGGTACGCTTTTCGATAACCTTGTCCAGACCGACAAATGCTCCACCACAGATAAACAGGATGTTTCGGGTGTTGATCTTCAGCATTTCCTGGTTAGGATGCTTCCTTCCTCCCTGTGGGGGCACGGCAGCATCGGTGCCTTCGATGATCTTCAGCAAAGCCTGCTGCACTCCCTCTCCACTTACATCACGGGTAATGGATGGGTTCTCACCCTTCTTGGCAATCTTGTCGATCTCATCAATGAAGATGATGCCAAACTCAGCAGCCTTGATGTTGTCATTGGCATTCTGAATCAGCTTGAGCAGGATATTCTCCACGTCCTCACCGACATACCCAGCCTCTGTGAGGGTGGTGGCATCAGCGATGGCAAAGGGAACCTGCAACTTCCTAGCAAGGGTGGAAGCGAGCAGTGTCTTACCAGTTCCTGTAGGTCCGACCATAAGGATGTTGGACTTGTCCAGTTCAACCCCCTGGTCGGTGATCTGCTTTTGGAATTTCACACGCTTGTAGTGATTATATACAGCAACAGCCAAAACGCGTTTTGCATTTTCCTGACCGATAACATACTCATCCATATAGTCTTTCAACTCTTGGGGAGTGGGAATTATTTCGGGCAGTCCCACAACGGTTTCCTGCAAGTTGGGGTCTCCGCTAAGCATGTCGTTACATACTTTTACGCATTCGTCGCATATGGCAACGCCGGGACCGTTGATGAGTCTCTTCACCTCTTCTTGGCCTTTGCCACAAAAGGAACAGACTTTAGCATTTCGTGCCATTAATTACTCCTTCTCATTACTTTGTCGACAAGGCCATAGGAAACAGCATCGTCGGCACTGAGGAAGAAATCACGCTCAACATCCTTGGAAATCTGCTCCAAGCTCTTATGGGTATGTTCGACGAAAATGTCAATGGTGAGTTTTTTCAGCCTGCCTATCTCCTTGGCTTGGATGGAGATGTCGGTCGATTGGCCTTGTACGCCACCCCAGGGTTGGTGAATCATCACACGGGAGGAGGGCAGGATGTACCGTTTGCCTTCGGCACCTGATGCAAGCAACAATGCTGCCATGCTGGCAGCCTGTCCCATACAGATGGTCTGCACATCGCTATGGAGGTACTGCATGGTATCATAGATGGCCAGGCCGGCAGTCACACTGCCCCCAGGGCTATTGATGTAGAGACTGATATCCTTCTTCACATCCTCGGACTCGAGGAAGAGCATCTGGGCAACAACAAGGTCTGCTGTTGCGTCGTTGATCTCACCATCGAGAAAGATGATTCGGTCTTTCAGCAATCGGCTGAAGATGTCGTATGCCCTCTCTCCAACACCAGACTGTTCGACTACCATTGGTATGGTTGATTGCATCCGCTCAGGATGAATATTCATGGCAAAAGCCCCCTCATATTTCTTAGGATTAAAAAGGCGGAACCTGTAGGGGAACCGCCTTTTCACAACATTGACTACTGCAAGAAAAGAAGGTTATGCACCAAAGGAGTCTTGCATGAATTCACTGTAGCCAACAGCCTCACCCTCTATGAAAGTATTCTTCTCTTGGAGGAATGGAGCAATTTTATGGAATTTCAGATCATCTTCGATCACGGTACGATAGTAGTTCATCTGTGCCTCATCGATCACATCGGCGAGTTGCTCGTCGACGACCTTCTGCAATTCCTCTTCATCTGCGGTAAACTTCTCTATTTCCATGACCTGTTCCATGATCAGCTGAATGCGCAAAGTCTTCTCTGCACCCTCTCTCCAGGGAGCTGTAAGATCTTCCTTGGTCTGCTGCTGGTACTTGAGGACCCGCTCGATCTGCTCTTCTGTAAGGCCGGTCTGCTTGACATAGCGCTTCCAAGCCTGCTCAACTTCCATGTCTATCATGCTTTCAGGGACACTGATGGTGGTTCCCTTGAGCAACTCTTCAGTAAGGGCATTTATCTTAACCTGTTCGAGCTTTGCAGATAAGGCATCCTCAAGCTTCTTGCGGATTGCCTTCACCAAATCCTCGACAGTCTGGTACTCTTCCTTGATGTCCTGGGCGAAATCATCATCCAAAGCAGGAACATCGCGGAACTTCAAGGCCTTGAGCGCTACATTGAGCTTAATGGTCTTTCCAGCATATCCCTCGACGGTGGAATCCTCAGCATAGGTCTTGGTAATGGTCTTCTCATCGCCAACGGCCATGCCTGTAATCTCTTCGTCAATCTCATAGAAGTTTGAACCGCTTCCAATGGTAAAGATGAAATCCTTACGTGCAGTGGTGGCTACTTCATTGCCCTCTTCATCAAGCTCGACATAGTCAATGGTGACGATATCACCATTTTCTGCCTTGCCATCCTTGTCGATGACCATAGCATTCTGGTCTCTAAGCTTGTCAATTTCCTTGGTGACTACCTCTTCTGGAAGCTCTACCTTGGGAACAGTGATAGTCAGTCCTGTATAGGCTGGCATCTCAAAGACGGGCATTACGTCATACTTGACGGTAAAGGTAATGTCACTATTGCTCTTGAACGGGAGAAGAGTCTCCTCCTCCTGCAGTTCGGGGGTGCTGTATGACAGTGGCTTGTTCTTATCCTCTACCTCTGCAAGTGCTTCCTCGAGCGCCTCTTTAATGGTGTTGAAGGTGCTTTCCTCACGGATATCCTTACCAAACTTGCTTTCCATTACGGAAAGGGGAGCCTTTCCTTTTCTAAAACCCTTGAGCTGGACGGTAGCTGCATACTTGTTAAGAGCTGCCTTGTAGCCTTCTTCAATGGTGTCAGCGGTCACAGTGACCGTCAGCGCGACGGAGGAATTCTCCAGTTCTTTAATACTCTTTTCAGCGATCATGCTATCCTCATCCTTTCGGTCCGTTTGGGACCTATATAACCTAGGCTATGCCATTTTGTTGCTTTTTGTAATGCGAACCCTTGGAGTATACTACAATCCATAGGGAGCGACCACCCTGCAAAAGGGGAAATGGGAGAAAAACCCTTATACTGGAAGCATATTGTATATACCAAGTATTTGCGTTTTGGTCTAGGGGATAGGAAAAATCCACCCCCAAACCTATCCTTGTAGTCTTGCTCTCCTTGAGTGGGAATCAAAGAAGGTGAAAAAAAACAAAAATCTGGATACAAAAAGAAAATCTCTGTTATATAAAGCTATATAACAGAGACTTAAGAGAGCGAAAGACGGGACTTGAACCCGCGACATCCACCTTGGCAAGGTGGAGCTCTACCACTGAGCTACTTTCGCAAAAACCAATCAGCTTGTTACGACAGATTGGAATAGTACTATGCGAGAGAGGGGACTTGAACCCCTACACCGTAAGGTACCAGATCCTAAGTCTGGCGTGTATGCCAATTTCACCACTCTCGCAGTGCACGTCGCACCCCTAGAAGAGGTTCGCCATGAGTGAGCCGCAAAGGGATCGAACCTTTGACCCGCAGATTAAGAGTCTGCTGCTCTACCATCTGAGCTAGCGGCCCATGACAAAATATAGTATAAAAAAACAAAAACCAAAAACAAGGACCGTTGCGCCCGGAAGGATTCGAACCTTCGGCCTACGGATTCGAAGTCCGACGCTCTATCCAGCTGAGCTACGAGCGCTTCTCTACCTTTCAAAAGGGTGGAAGACGGGGCTCGAACCCGCAACAGCCAGAACCACAATCTGGTGCTCTACCATTGAACTACTTCCACCATGATAAGCTGAAGCAGTGGTTATTTACCAGTGCGTTTCAACGTTGCTTACTATGCCTTAAACCCATTTCTTTGTCAACAACCCTATGGAAAAATTTGCAGAATTTGGCCATTTTCTGACAAAGCTTTGCTATGCAGTCACTTGCTAATCCTGCCCAAGAAGCTCTTCTCAGGCCCTATTTTTACCCTTTATTGGTTTGGTGTACTGCCTCTACAAAGGCAAGGTGGTGTTTCCATCTGATGCTCCTACCGGCTACCAAGGAGATAAGCTCCTCTTCCACTCTGGCCAAGTCCACTTCTACGCAGAGGCTTTCCCATGCCCAGCGGTATGAGGTTCCAAGCCACCGGGTTATATCGGCCTTGGTGATGAACCTGTTCTCAAACAGGTCCTGTTGCTCTAGCTTGGCTGTGAATCCACCCTTCGCAAAGGCCCCCACCAGATCTCCTGACTTCCAATTTGAGAGGGGGTTGCCATCTCCTCCATAGATGATCGTCTCAGCCTGCTTGAGGAGCTCCTGCAAGCTGGTGGGACAGAAGTCCGAAAGACGTGAGCCTTCTGAGGGCACTCCCTCTGCAAAGTGCAGTACCCCTTGCTCAGCAAGACGTACGTTCAGAAGCTCCAGGAGGGGGAGTTTTTCTGTAAGTCGGGTAAGCACATTACGCCCTAGGATCACCTCAAAAACCAGACCCTCTTCCAGAGAAGAGAGAACCTCTTCCAACGGCGCCTGTACAATAGTTGGCTTATCGAGGCTTTGCAGTGAGTCTGCATAGTGGCTGATGTGCTGCATCTGTGCAGTAGTCTGCACCTGTGCGACAACCAGCCCTTCAGGGGTCTGTCTGTATGCTTCCCAGAGCAACAGGCCATGACCTGCGTTGCAGATGAGTGCCCTGTCGCTTCTGCGAAGGGTAAGAGAGGAGAATAGGGTAGTGCGAATGCCCTGTAGCATTGCGCCCCTCTCGCTTGTGGTCCTGCTCAACCACCGTTCCCTATCCTTGTCCCCTGGGGAGTAGGTGAGGTTCTCGACAAAGGCATCTGATTCGATGCTTTCCAGCTGTTCTTCCCTGCGACGATTCACCTCGCTACGGATATTTTTCTCATACCCTTGGTCGCTTGGCTGGTAGTATACCTTGCCCTGCAGTGAGGTCGGCAAATATTGCTGTGCCACCCAGTGGTCCTGGAATGCATGGGGATAGAGGTAGCCCTGTCCATGTCCAAAACCCTTTGCATCGCGGTTGCCATCCCTGAGATGGTTGGGAACCTCATTCTGGGCCTCTTCCTCGACACCCTTAAGTGCATCAAAAAATGCCATGGCAGAGTTGCTTTTAGGTGCTGTAGCCAAATAGAGGGCGGCATGGGTCAGATGGAACCTTCCTTCTGGGAAGCCTATCCTTTCAAAGGCCTGGGCATCGGAGCTCACGACCACAATAGCGTTTGGGTCGGCGAGCCCCACGTCCTCACAGGCGCTGATGAGCATCCTCCTGAAGATGAACTTGGGATCCTCACCTGCGCTTACCATCCTGGCAAGCCAGTAGAGGGAGGCATCGGGGTCGCTGCCGCGCAAACTTTTTATGAAGGCGCTGATAACATCGAAATGATAGTCCCCCTCCTTATCATAGAGCACTGCCTTGCGTTGGATGCTTTGCTCTGCTGCATCGCTAGTGATGTGGATATGTGTATTTTCTGGAGGGGGGAAGTGCTCGACAGAGGTCTCCACTGCAAGCTGCAGGGCGTTGAGTAGGGAACGGGCGTCACCATTGGCCACATCTATGATATGCTCAAGGGCTCCCGATTCAAAGCTGACCTCGAAGGCTCCATAGCCACGGCTCTTGTCCCTCAGCGCTTGGAGGGCTATCGCTTTCAGATCAATTTCTGTGAGGCTTTTCAGCTGGAAAATCCTTGACCGGCTTACCAGGGCTGCATTCACCTCAAAGAAAGGGTTTTCAGTCGTAGCCCCGATAAGGATGAAGGTACCGTTTTCCACCCAAGGCAAGAGGGCATCCTGCTGGCTTTTGTTCCAACGGTGGACCTCATCTACGAAGAGGATGGTCCTCTGCTCGAAGAGCTCAAGGCGGTTCTTCGCCTCCTCAATTTCGTAGCGTAGTTCCTTTACCCCTGAAAGCACTGCGTTTAGGGTGCTGAAATGTCTCTTTGTGGTATTTGCGATCACCCGGGCCAAGGTTGTTTTGCCTGTTCCCGGAGGTCCGTAGAAGATGACTGAGGAGAGCTGGTCTGCCTGGATGGCCCTTCTCAACAGCCTTCCTTTCCCTATGATGGCGTCCTGGCCTATGTACTCATCCAGGACCCTGGGACGCATACGGAAGGCCAAAGGCTGGTGTCTGTCTGCGCTCTGGGAGCTTGCTGCTTCGAAAAGATTCATTGTTGTGCCTTTTTGTTGAGTATCTCATAGAAAGAGCCTGTTCCTTGGAAAACAGGAGTTGTCCTCAGATACAGTTCTCCCTTGGTGAGTTCACTTAGGTAGGACGAGAGAAATATCTTGATGAGATGATCTGTAAGGTCATTGCCAAGGGGAGGAAGGCTCTCTTCACCCAGGAGAGCTTTTGATCGTGACCAGATGGCATACCTGTCGGTAAGCATCTGATAGGTCTCTTCGCTGGGAGAAAGTAATTCCTTGAGCATGGATCGGACCTCATTCTCGATATCCTTCTGATAGGTGGCGAGTAACAGGGCTGTCCCACTGCTGTCGCTTTCTTGCATGACAGAGAGTGGGTCCACAATCACCAATCTTCCTATATAGGCATTGAGCAGGCCGCTCATGGCTATGGTCGCTCCGCGGAATGCTGTAATCACCTGTTTGGACCAGAGCTCAAGATGTTCTTCCAATCGGGGAATCTGCTTCTGTTCCAACAGCGAGGCTGAGGAGGGGGGAATCAGGGTCGTGAGTGTCATCTGGGCGTGCATAGTGGCTTCAATGCGTTCGCTAGCGGTTTGGACCACCTCACGTAAAGCCGTGCGTATCTCATCAAGACCCACTTCTTTCTGGTTGTGAAGGGTGGAACAGCCGCTGAGTAGCGTGAGCACAATGAGTAGGGAAAAGATCCTTTTCATGCTGTTGACTATACCATTGCAACCCTCTCTTGCCTAGCTTTCCCAATCATCTGACCAAAGGGGGAGATACAGTTGACTCTTACTGAAAAAATGCAGACATTATACAGTAAGCTTAGGAGGCTCGCATATGGCGCAAAACAAACAGACAGTGTTGAACAACGTAGTTGCACGAGAAAGAAGTATAGTAAAAAGTGTGTATCTGTGGATGACCGCAGGTCTTGGGCTTACAGGCGTGGTTGCCTTTTTCCTGGCAAGCAACCCCTCGCTCATGCGTGCCCTGGTTGGCAATGGCATGGGACTGCTTCTGGTCATCATATGTGAGTTCGCCCTGGTCTTCTATCTGTCCTCAAGGATTGAGAAGATGAGCCAAAGCAGTGCAATCGGTGCATTCCTTGCCTATTCTGTCCTTACAGGGATAATGTTGAGCACGCTCTTTGCCGTCTACACGGGAGCGGTAATATACAAGACCTTCCTGACGACGGCTCTGATGTTTGCAGGCATGAGTGTCTATGCAATGAGTACGACAAGAGACCTTTCCGGGCTTGGGTACTATCTGAGGATGTCGCTCTGGGGCCTGATCATCGCATCACTGATGAATTTCTTCTTCCGGTCCTCAGGCTTTGAGTATATCCTCAGTTTCTTGGGTGTCGGACTATTTCTGGGTCTGACCGCCTACGATACCCAGCGTCTGGTGAAAATGAACGACCAGTACGGCTCTTCCATGGATGAGGATACTTTCACCAAGATGAGCATCCTTGGAGCCCTTTCTCTCTACCTGAACTTCTTGAACATCTTCCTTTTCCTGCTGAGGATCTTCGGAAGGTCGAGCAGCCGCTAGGGTTTCCTACAAACACATACCACAAGCGAAAGGCTGCCCAATCAGGCAGCCTTTCGCTTGTGGTATATAAGAGAAGGGTATGTCCGGTTCTTGAACCGGGTCATTTCTGTATCGGACCAATCATCCCCTCAGACAGAAGGGGGCAAGGGTATGAAATGATGACAACCGAGATGATGGTTTGAACAGAGTCTCTCTGAAAAAGCCTGCTGGTGGAAGAAAAAAGTAGGAGCCAGTGATTTTTCCCAAATTCACTGGCCCCTCATATTGCAAGCTTGCCTGTCCGGACCCGCTCATATCTTTCTGGTTTAGTTCGCCACCACGTACAACATCTTTGTATTGGCCCATTGCTGTACTGAGTACGTAAAGTTGAAGGCGTTGGAGTCTACGACAAATTCATCATCGAATGTTTGGAAGGTTGTCTTCTCTGGGATATAGGCTGTCAGCCTCAGTACTGCGGTCTCATTTCCAGTTGCTGCAAACAAGGAAGAGGCGGCTATTGCCAGGAGCAGGGTTATTGCTAAGGTTTTTGCTAACTTCTTCATCTCTGCTCTCCTTGTTTGTTCTTCTTACATGTATATGATGCGGTATATGTAAGAGGTAGTCAAGGTTAATATCATCTAAAATATTATAATATAAAAAGATAGTAAATGTCACATGTTAGAAGAATGATAGACATACCTATAACATATCACATAGTTATACATGTTATATGTTTCTGTATAAGTTGTCGAAGATGCTACGTATGACAGAAAGAAAATGCCTTTGGTGTTTCCTGTGTGAGTTTTAGGAATTTTATTGCTTGGACGAAGTTGTGCCGTGACAAGAGACATCAAGCTGTTTCTGAACCTGATGTGACGTAGGCTGGATTGGAGAAGTTGGGAGAAGTTCTCTCTCCGGGCGTTTATACTTAGGGAACCAATCCCCTTTGTATTTTTTCCGAACACCATCAGATCATATGCCAATGATAGTCTCTTCAGAGACAGCCCTTGGGACAAAGCCCCTTCCACTTACATAAGGCGATATAGCTTCCCACTAGTATAGTGCCTGAGTCTTCTCTATGTAGTACGTTCATGCTACGATACATTCAGAGCGTACCCTTGTTTTCCCTACGTCGTTTGTAGTGAACTGAAGTCGATACGAGCCTGACCCGAATCAGTTATAGGGGGTACATATTTCTCATAGAACAATTCTTTCTCCTATCTCCAAAGAGAAACGTCTTTTGGCAAAGAATCTCAGATTCGCAGCGATGGCCCATCTCATTGTGACATCCAAGGAGTATGAAATACTACGCCACTTAAACCATCATGATTCTTCCATTGCCGACCATAGTGTTGCGGTGGCCTATTACTCCTATAAGGTTGCAATGGTACTGAGATTTCGCAAACGCCTCCCTGAATTGATTCAGGGAGCGTTGTTGCATGATTTCTTTTGGTATGACTGGAGAAGCGAAAGACCCCGATCTGGAGGATTGCACGGATTTGACCACCCTTACGAGGCTTTTGAGAATGCAGTGCAGGTGTATGGTGCCCTCACATCTGTCGAGAGCAATATCATTCTACGCCATATGTGGCCACTCACACTGATTCCCCCTCGCTATCCTGAAAGCCTGATTGTTTCCTTGGTGGACAAAGTGGTATCCCTTGGAGAATCCTGGAACACTATCAGGGCAGGCAAGGGTTTGGGGGTATTGAAGTAGGATAGCGATTTGCTGGTTGTCCGGGCCTCTAGTGCATGGAACGAAGAGTTCCTTGCCTATGACCTATACCCCCCTCAATCTGTTGGTACTTCGTTACGTTCTGTATGTTACAAGTCCCCGTGCCAAGGCAGCCTTGAGAGCCTCGAAGGAGAGTTCCTCCATTTCGAGATAGCATGAGCGTCTTCCCACCTCTTCAAGTCTATGGGCGTCGCTTGCGGTGAGGATTGTCCTGTTGTAGGTCTCTGCCTCAACAGGAAGCCTGATGGCTTCAAGGGCGGAGTAGGGAAGGTTGGGCAGAAAGCCCAGGTTGGCAAGGGCGCTGTTTGCATATCGGTCGATATGGGCCGGGATGGCCAGGGCGTCGCGGCTGAGTGCCTCCTCGATGACATCGCTGAAACTGATGCCGCTTGTGCTGATGAGCAGTTTCTCCACCGTTTCCACGATTTCACCCTCCAGGTTTACCACAAGCTGGTTGCCAAAGAGACGGGGATCGTTCTTGATGGGGGGTAGCAGGTATTCTATGAAGGAACCGAATTGCATCGCATCCTCAAGCTTTTCAAACAGGGTAAGGACGTGCACCTCTTCGACAGTAGTCACTTCTATACCAAACAGGGGCATGATCGAGCAGAGTTCACACGCCTGCCTGAAGGTTGGCAGGTTGCGCCCGCTGTTATGGTCCGAGAGGGCAAGAATCTCAATGCCCTGCTCCATCGCCTCAACGGCGAGTAGTGCAGGGGTGAGGTCGTCGCTTCCACAGGGGGAGAGGCAGGAGTGGTTATGCAGGTCAACCTTTACAAGCATCAACCTTTCCCAAGAGACAGGCGATCTTGCAGCTGGCTTCAAACTGTGTGCCTTCGAAGGTGAAGACAGATACGCTCTCTTCCTTGGCTGCCTGCAGCATATCAGGGGGAGTTGAGCGTTTGTTGCATATGACTATCGCCTGGATTCCGGCGAGTGAGGCTACAGCCACGGTGTTTTTATGGGCCTGGATGGTGATGAGCACACTCTCTGATGGGGCGTTGCCCATGACATCGCTTAAGAGGTCTCCTGTATAGGCATCGTTGATGCTCTCTTCTCCATTCTCCATAGTCTGGGCAACAAAGCCCTCCACTGTGGCCAAATCCTTAACTTGCATACTATTTCTCCTCATCTCTACACAAATTGATGCTACAAACAACGGTAGTGCCATTGAAATCGCTTTCTATCGTAAACTCATCAGTAACCGACTTGACGTTGGGCAGTCCCATACCGGCACCAAATCCCAAGGACCTGATCCATTCGCTGGCGGTTGACCAGCCGGCAGTCATCGCTTCCTCAACATTGGAGATGCCCGGTCCGTTGTCCCTTGCTGTTATCTGCAAGCTGTCAGGGGTGTACTCAGCGATGAGCTCCCCTCCATCAGAATGGACAACCAGGTTCATCTCCAGTTCATAGCTGGCTATTGCTACCCTGCGGATGATGTGCGGAAGGACCCCTGCCTTTTTTAGTCGTTTCTTTATTTCGGTGCTGGCAAATCCTGCATTCTCAAAGTCATTCTTCATGATCGAGTAGGTGTGTATCTCACCATGCATCTCATCGCTCATGCTTGAGGTGCTGGTACGCCTCTCCAACTCCTCAAGCTCTCGGTTAATCTCCACCAACAGGGTGCTGGTGATGTCCCTGTTTGTAATCATCCCCACCAGCTCCTTGTGCTTGTTCAGCACAGGGAAACGGTGGTAGGGGAACCTGCCAAAGTAGTTGATGGCAAAAGACACAGGCATATCATCTTCCAGCACAATGAGGTTGCGCGTCATATGGTCCTGAGCCTTCTCATCGATGTAGCCCTTGTCCAGGGCCTGGATGATGTCGTCCATACTGACAATGCCGACCAGTCTCTTTCCCATCACGATGGGCAGGCCTGTAATCTGCTTTTCGCGCATGGCGTGCTGGATTTCCCTTAGGGGAGTCTCCTTGGTGGCAGTTACCACAGCGGTGGTCATGACATCCTTCACCTTGAGGCTGTAGATCAGCTCCAAGATTAGATTGGGGGAAGTGACTGTGTTGATGGGCATCTCTTGCATAGGCCAAGTATACATGACTAGGCGTTTATTGCAAAGGATTCTTGGCGATAGCCCAAAATTAACGCATCAAAACTGTCACCATGTAGTAGTTGCGTTTGTCCTGCCTCTATCTTTGCACTCTTGGGTAACATGTGTGAAAAATCAAAGTACGAGGGTTTCCTCTATGTTTACAGAGAACAAGAAAATCAACATATCAAACATTTTGTAGACGACGATTTACGTGTGTTCGCCTATGATTGTACCGGAAGCTATGACAGTGAGGGAATGACCACCAGAGGGTTCCCTCCTTCAGTGGTGGACCTGCATGCAGCGCTGACTTCCATAGCTGGTCAACCGGACCTTTCAGAATTGCCCTTGATACTCTTTGCCCATTTTACCCTAGGATTTTGGATAACCTTTGACAGGGTAGGCGACCACTGGATACAGTTAGGGCTTTGTAGTTTGTCTAAAATATATGTCTAATTATAGTGCTTCCCCGCAGTTTTTTTGGTATCCTTAGGATATATGAAAGATGTTTTGAAATTGCAGGTGGTCCATGAGGATCCGTCTTTTCTCGTGGTGGACAAGCAAGCCAACTTGCCGACGGTTCCCCTGAAGGATAATCCTGGGAACAAGCAGACCTTGCTCTCTCTTATAAGTGAACAGTATCCCGAGGTCCTTGAGATAACGGGGAAAAATACCTGGGAAGGGGGTGTGCTTCATCGTCTTGATACCGCTACCAGTGGACTGGTTGTGGTTGCCAGGACAAAAGAAGCATATTCCTTTTTACGCACCATCCAGAAGGCAGACCTGTTTTGGAAGGAGTATAGGGCTCAGAGCGGCTCCTATAAGCCCGAACTCGCCTCTGGGTTTCCTCCCTATCCGTATGAGGACCCCTATGCAAGCAAAGGCAAGGAAGTCTTCATAGGTAGCCTCTTTCGCAGGTATGGGGAGCATCATAGGGAAGTCCGTCCGGTCCTGGCGGCGAGTCCGAAACATCTTTTGGACAAGACCACCGGAATCTGGCACCTGACCAAGGTCTGCTATAGTGGGGAACTGAGCAATGGCTCCAAACAATTTACCTGCAGGATCTCCTCGGGCTTCCATCACCAGGTGAGGGCCCACATGGCTTGGAGTGGATGGCCACTGGATGGGGATCCGTTCTATCAAGGAAAGGAAAATCCTACCCTTGGTCTGCGTTGCGTAGCAGTGCAGCTTCTGCATCCGGTTACACAAGAGCAACTGGAAATAAGGGTCGATCAATAAGATAAGGAGTCAGTACGTATGGCAGATCAGAGAGAACAGAAGCTAGCCAAGCTTCTGGTTGAGTATTCGGTAGCACTACAGAAAGGGGAGTCCTGCTTGATCAATGCAGTGGATATTCCCATTTCCATGACAGAAGCGCTTATTACAGCAGTCTATGAGGCAGGGGCCTATCCTCTGGTGAATGTTTGGAACCAGAGGTTGGAGCGGGCCATGGTGCAGAATGCCAGCGAAGCTTCCTTGGAGAAGTGGGCCGATGTCGATACCTACCGCATGAAGCAGGTAGACGCTTTCATCGGTATCCGCGGTATTGCAAATGTCAGGGAGCTCTCTTCCATACCAGAAAAATCCAACCTGTATGGCAAGCTGTACAACACCCCTGTGCATATGAAAACCCGTCTTCCCCACACAAGATGGGTGGTTCTTCGCTATCCTACCGAGGTCATGGCAATGCAGGCTGACAAGGGGACCCTCGAGTTTGAGGACTTCTTCTACCAGGTCTGCACGGAGGTTGACTACCAGAAGATGGCAGAGGCCATGGACGTGGCCAAGAAGTACCTCGATACCGTGGACAAGGTCCATATCAAGGCTCCTGGAACGGACCTGCACTTCTCCATCAAAGGCATGGCTTTCATCCCCTGTGCAGGGAAGATGAACATCCCAGACGGGGAGATTTACTCCTGTCCCATCAAGGACTCGGTCAACGGGACCATAACGTACAACTGTGACAGTACCTTCCACGGCCATCAGTTCAAGGATATCCGCTTTGTCTTCAAGGATGGCAAGATAGTCGAGGCATACAGTGATGACAACACCCTGATCAAAGAAATTCTTGATGTGGATGAGGGTGCTCGTTATATAGGGGAGTTTGCCCTTGGATGCAACCCTGGTGTGCTCCATCCTATGGACAATACCCTCTTTGATGAGAAGATTGCAGGTTCCATCCACTTTACCCCAGGCAATGCCTATGAGGATTGCGACAATGGCAACCGCTCTTCCGTACACTGGGATCTGGTACAGATACAGCGCCCCGAATATGGTGGGGGTGAGATCTACTTCGATGGAGAGCTGGTCAGAAAAGACGGGATATTCATTCATCCCGAACTCAGAGGATTGAACTTCGGTTCTTGAAACAGGATACATGTTTTTGCATTTTTTTCTGAAGGTAGTTGACAAAAACGGCTGAATTTCTGTATGGATATGCAATATCAAAGGCGATGTGGAAGAAATTCCGCATCGCCTTTCTTGTTTTCTCACATGGGAGGGAGAGGTATGTATTCATCTGTAGACACAATGTGGGTATTGCCCGGAGCAGTTCTGGTCTCATGTTTGGTTTGGGAGCAAACGGGGAGAGCCTGAGCTTCATCGGAGTCCATGATTTTTTTGTGCAGCGCACAAAGATCCTATCCTACTGCTTTTACTCGGTCATCATCAGTGCCGTTGTGTATCCGATCAGCGGGCACTGGATATGGGGTGGTGGATGGCTCAGGGAGCTTGGGTTCCATGACTTTGCAGGGTCTACAGCAGTCCATATTGTCGGTGGGGTTGCAGCCTTCATAGGGGCTAAGGATTGGAAAGTATTCCGAAGATGCAAGTTGAGACAGTAATCAGCAAGGAGCCGGTTCGAACAGTTATCGAGGCAGCCAAGAAGGCCTTGTATACCGGGCATATCGGTGATGATTACTTCTTCCTTAAGCTCTTTGATGCCAGCAGAAAAACCTATGTCAGGAACCCTAAGACTAACAAAATCCCACAAGGTTTATGATTGAGCCTTTTTTTTGGTAGTTTCTCAAGATTAAAAAAAAGTAGAGACACGCACAAAAGCCTGTTACCGCTCTATGTTGAACGTTATGGTCCTGTTGTTCCAAATGATAACCCTGCTCTCCAGGTGTGCTTGCACCGCCCTTGAAAGGACTCTTCGCTCCACATCCTTACCCACGTCCCGCAGTCCATCAGGGGAGAGCTCGTGATTTACCCGTACCACATCCTGTTCGATGATGGGGCCTTGGTCGAGGTCCTCACTGGCATAGTGGGCGGTTGCCCCGATCATCTTCACCCCACGCTCGTATGCCCTGCGGTAGGGGTTCGCCCCCTGGAAAGCTGGCAAGAACCCGTGATGGATGTTGATGATCCTGCCTTGCCATGCATGGGTGAACTCGGAAGTGAGAATCTGCATATATCTAGCAAGTACAACCAGATCAACGTCAAATCGCTTTAGTAGCGTGAGGACCTTATCCTCTTGGCTCCGTTTGGTTTCCTTCGTTATCGGAAGATAATAGAAGGGGATCCTAAACTGGTTGGCAACCATCTCGAGGTCGGGGTGGTTGCTGATGATCAAGGAGATCTCACACTTCAGTTCGCCCTCATCCTTACGGGTTATCAGGTCATAGAGGCAGTGGCTTGTCTTGCTTACCATGATGGCCACCTTTGTACGATAGTCGCTGTAATGACACTCCCAGGAGAGTTGGTGCTCTGAGGCGAAGAGGGCAAACTCCTCTTCGAGTTCTTTTCTTGTGGTATTCAGGTCCTGCATATCCAGTTCGATACGCATGAAGTAGCGCTTCTCGATGTTGTCAGTGTGTTGTTGACAATGCAGGATGTTGTAGCCTTTGGTATAGAACCAGTTGGCCGTTGCCGCTAGGATTCCCTTGCGGTCTTCACATTGTATGAGGAATATGATCTTTTTCTTTTCTGCCATGATTGAGCCTTTTTTTAGAATTGGGTTATTTCAGCACTTTCCTGCTCGTCTCCCAACACGATCTCAACACGGTTTTTAGCCTCAGAGAGTGTTTTCTCCAACTTCTTGGACAAAAGCATTCCCTCTTCGAACAAGGCAAGGCTTTCTTCAAGGCTTGTATCCGAAGCGTTGAGCTTCTGGGCAATCTCCTCGATCCTGGATACATCTGTCTCAAAACTCATGCATTACTCCTCTATCAGTGCCTTTCGGCTTCCGTCGATGAATGTCAGTTTGATACGTTCTCCAACCTTGGCTTCCTCTCGATTGTGGATGGCTTTTCCCTGTGAATCAAAGACGAGTGTGTAGCCTCGCGCCAGTATAGCAAGGGGAGAGAGGGCTTGCAACTCTCTGGTTGCCAGAAGGACCCTCTGAGAGCTTTTTTCAAGTTTTTCCTTATAGGCCTGGCTCATGGAGTGAGCCGCATTGGCCAAGAGGTATTCTCGCTTCTCCAAAAGGTGGGCCATACTCCTTTGCATCGCTTCAGTACTTGGGATTCTCTGTTCAAGCAGTTGCAGACGATGTTGCATCCCCTTGTGTATGGCAAGGCCCAGACTCTCCACTTTCTGACACAGGTCAAGGATACCCTGACTTACCAGTTCTGCTGCGGCCGAGGGGGTGGGGGCCCGCAGGTCAGCGACAAAGTCGGAGAGCGCCCAGTCTATCTCATGGCCAACTGCGCTGATGACAGGTATCTCAGACTCGTATATCGCGCGGATGACAGCATCCTCACTGAAGGGCAGGAGGTCTTCCAAGGAACCGCCGCCACGTCCTACGATGAGCACATCACACAACAGCAGGAGGTTTGCCTGCCTGATCCTGTTGGCGATAGTCTGGGCTGCGGTATTCCCCTGCACAGTGGCAGGGAGGATGAGAATGTCCAGGGAAGGGGCACGTCTGGAGAGGATCTGCAGGATGTCTTGCAAGGCAGCCCCTGTAGCGCTGGTGACCACCCCGACACGTTTTGGTTTGATAGGGATCCTTTTTTTGCGTTCAGGGGCAAAATACCCCATCTCATCATACTCGCGCTTGCGCTTTTCCAGCAGGGCAAGGATGTCCCCTGTTCCGCTCTTTTCCATGGTATCGCATTTCAGTTGGTAGGTGCCCCGTGCAGCATAGACATCCAGCGATCCTGTAACCACCACCTTGTCGCCTTCTTGGGGTTTGAAGGATACCCTCCAGGCGCTGCTTTTGAACATGATGGCGGAAAGGGATGAGGTGCTGTCCTTGAGGGTGAAGAACCAGTGCCCGCTTGAGGCGGGGCGGAAGTTCGAAAGTTCACCACTGACACGCAAACCATAAAAACCCTCCTCAAGGGTTCTCTTGATGAGGGTGGTAAGCTCTGTTACCGAGAGTTCAGTCCCAAGTAGGAGAGAGTCATCATGCATCACGTTGCTCGCTCTTTGCCTTATGCTTCTTTAGGCTGCGAAGTTGGCTGAAGATTCCTGTAACTGAGAGTATTGCTACCCAGAAGAGGAATATCCAGATATTGAGATACCAGAACCGTGCGAGCAGATAGCTTATGAGCAGTGCTCCCCCTATGGAGTTTTCGAAGGCCATGTAGGAAGCGAAGTCACGCATACAGAAAATGAGGATGAGAATAAGGAGCACTGCTGCGATTACAAGGCTGAGGGTGAGGGGCAAAAAACCCAGTAGGAGCAAAAAGATGAAGAGAGCCATACTGATGGCGGTGAAGAGGGCGACGATCTTTTCTGCTAATGTCCCTGGTTTCCTAGAAAGGGCAAACAGTAACAGCCCGCCGATTGCAATGCTGGACATAGCTATGATGCTGAAGAGATAGTGTTCCCTACTGATGAGCAGGTCAAGAAGTGACTGGATGGCGTTCTGTGATTGCAAGGCCACGATGAGGGCCTCTTTGTGCATGAGCAAAAAGACCAAAGCAAGGCTGACCATGGCTCCCGAGAGAACACTGCGTAGGGGGACAAGGTATTTTTTAGCTTTATTGCCATAGAAACAGAGGAAAAATCCTGCGAGCAACCCCACTATCATAATGGGGGCTCCCAGTGTGGGTAGGTCTGTGTGCATGAGCCGATTCCTTATTAGAGAAAAAAAAGAGACAGCTAACGTTGCTGCCTCTTAACCAAAAGTGGTTCTCTTACTCCTGGATGATAGCTGCGGTTGGGCAGACATCGGCACAGGTGCCGCAATCGATGCAAAGATCTGCATCAATTACATAGATGTCGCCTTCGGAGATAGCGTCCGTTGGACACTCTGGTAAACAAGTTCCGCATGCAACACATGCGTCAGTGATTTTGTAAGCCATACTCTTGACTCCTTACTACGTTTTCGTTGCCTCTGACTATATACTCACTATCCTATCAAGTCAAGAAAGAAGATAAATTTGTACTATAAGTATAGAAATGCCCCTTAAAGGCATTTAAAATTGATCAGACAGAGCGTCGAGGGAGAGAAGGCTAAAAGATCCCTCCAAACAAGCATACACGTGTCGGAATGGGCAGGATGAATACGAATTACTTTCTTTGGCTGAGAGCATACCAAGGTAAATTAGGGTATAAAATATTGGGATGAAGAGATTCTAAACCTCTTTATAATAAATACATATATGTTTTATATCTAGTTTTAATTGACAAAAACCCGTTTGTTCGTTAGCGTTACGCATGGTACAAATACAAGAGCTGTTATCGGGCAACATTCCATCAATGCAAGATTTTGATGAAAAACCTTTATGTGTCGACTGTGGCCTGATGGACTACCAACATGCCTTATCGGTGCAACTTGAGCTCCATGAGCGCGTGGCAAATGAAGAGTTGCCTGCTTTGCTCCTCATATGTGAGCATCTGCCAGTAATCACCCTCGGGTTGCACGCGCAGCACAACCAGTTGCTTTGTTCAAAAGAGCAATTGGAAGCTATGGACATACAAGTTGTACCAACTCGGCGGGGAGGGGGTAGCACCGCACATAATCCTGGTCAACTCGTACTGTATCCCATCATGAAATTATCGGCATTTGGCTTTCGCATAGCCACATTCGTACACGCTATTGAGCAATTAGGCATGCAAGTACTTAAGCAAACCGAAGTGTCCACGATACGTAAAGCCCGATACCCAGGGCTCTGGGTGGAAGACAAAAAGATTGCTTCTCTCGGTACACAAATACATAGGGGAGTAAGTATGCATGGAATTGCCATCAACCTGTACAATGATCTGAAACTATTCGATTATATTGTTCCCTGTGGTATCGAAGGTGTTCAGATGACCAATGCAATTAGAGAAGGAGGAATACGTATTCCCATGGAGCAGCTAAAAGATATAGTTCAAGCCAGCTGGACATCCATGTGTCTGCGTCAAAAGCAAACCAATGAAAACTAACCATATACCCTTTCCTCCATGGATCCGAAAAAGAGTATCCACTGGGGGGCACTACAACGCTACCGAAACATCACTCAACCAATGGGAAATTGATACTATCTGCAGGCAAGCTCATTGTCCCAATCAGCATGAGTGCTGGGCAAAAGGGACAGCAACAGTCTTGATACTCGGAAATATCTGCACGAGAAACTGTCCCTTCTGTTCTGTTTCCCATGGCAAGCCAGCACCTGTCGACTCACAGGAACCAAAACGAATTGCCGAATTAGCTCTCCAACTTGGTATACACTATCTGGTCATAACGAGCGTAGATCGTGACGACCTTCCTGACGGAGGAGCTGCTCAATTTTGCAACGTAGTTTCTGCTTGCAGGGAGAAAGATCCCACTATGCGTTTTGAACTTCTGGTTCCTGATTTCAAAAACGTGCAGGGAAAAGCTCTCGCACTTTTTGACGATATTCAGCCCTTTGTGTTTGGACACAACGTGGAAACAGTTCCCGAACTATATCCAACTGTACGTCCTGGTGGAAACTATGTGCGGTCGTTACAATTACTTCGACCTGTGCGGTTGGAGACAACAAAAACATACAATCAATGAGAGTCATGTACTTTTCTGCGTGATTCTCTTTTT
>JAEINL010000054.1 GCA_016342655.1 Sphaerochaeta sp.
TTCAGACCCCTCTACACTGCCTGGGGGTAAGGGGGTCTCTTGCCAAAATGGCACACCCATGGTAGAAAAGACAGGTCTGCCGGTTCTTCGGCACCCCAAAGGCACCCAATAATGCATTTTTGGGAAGAGTGGGAGCTTTGATTTACCCATAGCAGCTAGGATTAGTTCAATGGCATTATCTCAAAAATTCTGTAACAGGGCTCAAACCGGCACGCGAGGATTTGAGCCTCTTGTCTGTGCATCTAACGAATTTTGGAAATGAATGCTAAGAATTATTCTTTGAGCGATCTTTTAGATTTTTTAAGGTCGCCTATGGTGTCTTTGGTTGTTTCCGGACAGAGAGAGGCATTGGATTTCTCTCTGGCAAGCTCTGTTTTTGACACCGGTCGCAAGCAGGGAAAGACACGTAAAGACATCGTTTCCAATGTCTTCAAGGGAAACTCCCTGGGGATGCTCAACGATGAAAGCCAAGCAATTCTGATGGCTAAAGGTGCAATTCCTATCCACGCTTAGAGGGTGGGACTAAACAGTTACGTATAAACATCAAATTACATGCTATTACAAAGGTATGTTTGGTTGGGGAGGCTCATATGTGTGGAATTGTCGGGTATGTTGGCTGTAATCAGGCATCTCCTGTATTGTTGGAAGCGCTCAGGAAACTCGAATACCGTGGGTATGATTTCGGCGGTATTGCAGTGGTGGAAGAGGGCGGGAAGCTACAGGTACGCAAGATCAAAGGAAGACTCTCCAATTTGGACCTCCTTGTCTCATAACAACCGGTGCAAGGCTCTTGTGGTATCGGGCATACCCGATGGGCAACCCATGGGGAACCGAGTGATATCAACAGCCATCCCCATACAGATGTATCAGGAAAAATAGCAGTAGTACATAATGGGATTATTGAAAACCATGCCTCCTTACGGCTGTTGTTGGAAAAACACCATGTGGAGTTCAGAAGCCAGACTGACAGTGAAGCGGTTGGAAGGTTCCTATGCAATTGCCGTTATTTGTGAGGACTTTCCGGACGAGCTGGTTGTGGTCAGGAAAGACAGTCCTTTGGTCATAGGCCGGGCGGATTCCTATAATTTGATAGCCAGTGATGTTCCGCCTCTGCTCTGCCATACCCGAGAGGTCCAATACCTGAAAGATTTGGAATTGGCCTTGCTCACAAAAGACGAGGTCCCCATCTATAACCTTGAGGGAGAGGTCCAGCAACGGGAATTGGTCCATGTTGATTGGGACATTGAGGCAGCTGAGAAATGTGGGTACGAACATTTCATGCTCAAAGGCCCTGGGTGTTGTGACGATTGCCCTCACGAACGTTGTCGGCTCTACTATCAGCCGGGAGGCAGACCTTGTGATGTATACCCAGGCAGGTCCCGAAATCGCTGTAGCCTCGACAAAGGCCCTTACCACCCAGTTGATGTGCTTATATGTCATTGCCTTGGTCATGGCAAAGAAAGAGGCCGGGGCGTTACTTGAGCAATTGATGCTGATACCTTCGCAGGCACAACTTCTGCTTGACAAGCAGGAGGATATCCAAAGGTTTTCCGCAAGCCAGTTCAACAAGGGCAAGGTGTTCTTCATGGGTCGCCTTACCGATTATGCCATCAGTTTGGAGAGTGCCCTCAAGCTGAAGGAGATCAGTTATACTCACAGTGAATCCTTTGCTGCAGGAGAACTCAAGCACGGTCCCATTGCATTGGTAGACGAATCGACACTTGTCGTAGCCATGTGTACCCAGCCGTCGCTCTTTGCCAAGATGGATTCCAACTACCGAACCGTATTTCACGCCGATGTTCACTGTGATCGTCAGTCAGCTTTATGCCTATTACTGTTCTGTGTTGAAGGGTAATGATCCTGACAAACCAAGAAACCTGGCCAAGTCAGTTACTGTAGAATAACCTTGCTTCAGATCAGGGGTTGAGCTTCTTGAGGAAGGCTATCATGTCGATAGCCTTGGGAGGGCAGCCTGCAAGGCTCTTTCCCAAACCTTTGGTACAGATTCCCACTCCAACCTTGGTTGGGTCGTCTATCCCTTTATACCCCTGTCCGATACAGATAGGGACAGAGACACTGTCTAGGCGATCCACTTCATCCAAGCGCTTTAGCGCATGGATCAGGTTCCCATAGCAGGCTGAGCATGCAGATATGGGTTCTGTATGCTTTGCAAGGTAGGATACCCTGCCACTTGGTTTTGCCGGCTCTTCATCACTGGGTTCGTTCAGTTGGATGACGTTAGCCTTGCTAAGGTCTGCACTGCCAACACCCAGATCCTCGGCAAAGCCGATGTAGGGGATATCCCTCAGCTCAAAGCCCATCAAGGAAGATCCGTAGCTATCACACAGCACACTATCGGTGGTGGCAAACATCCTATGTGTCTCAACAGGGTTCCCCCCCTCCTCAAAATCCAAGTCACCATTGAGGCTATCTACGATAATCAGGTCAGCACAGCGTACTGCGTTAAGCGTAGCGATAGGGTTGTGTAGTCCCAAGGTATGGAACAATCTCTTGGAACGGTCGGATATGCATCCCTTCATATTCTTCAGGGCACAGGTCATTGATGTCTGGCAGTGACCCTTGAGAACGGGTAGGCTGATGAGGAAATCAGCCTCCAAGATGGTCTTGCTTACCTCCATCGTAACCTTTCCGACAGTCTTCTTTACGTATTCGTCATCCTTCACATCTATGAGAGGGACAGAGAAGCGGTCGCTGATCTGGTTGTATCCATTGATGCGGAACCCTTCCTTGGTGGAGTCCCCGATCCAGGCGCTCTCCACTATGCTGATGTTCATATACCCCAGAGCCTGCAGATGCTCAATGATGGCAATTGCAATTTCAGGGTGGGTCGTGGCGCCACTGTCGGCTGTTACCGCCACAACAAGATTGGGCTTGAGTGCTATCGAGGCCTTTTTATTGGGGATGAGTAAAGCAAAATCAATGGACTGTAGCAGTGCCTTGGTCATCTTCGTAGGATTTGATCCGTAGATGGTGAGTATGTCGTTCTTGTTCATTGGTTCCCCTCTTTGGCTATGTGGCTGGTAAGGTCGTGGGTGATATGCTCGTAAAGCAGGTGCTTACACTCCTCCTTCTCCCCATTCTTCAGGTGCTGCATGAGGGTGGAGTGCTGGTGGAGGTAGTATGGCAGTTCATCCTCAGGGAGGTTCTGTGCTATACGAAGTTGCTGTATCTTGGCATCGAGACGTTCGCAGATGCTGATCAAGGCGGTATTCTTTGATGCTTTTATGAGGGCCATATGAAAGAGGCTGTCCTGTTCGAAGACAGTAGCCCGATCTCCTATACCCATGGCATACTGACAGTCAGCGGCATAGCGGGAGAGTTCCTTCATATGTTCCGTATATGACTGCTCGTCAATGCTGTCGATGGCTAGCTGTTCCAGAGTAACCCTGACTCGAGCGATATCAGAAGCCTCTTGGGCTGTAATGACAGAGACTGTGGCAAAGCTTCTTGGTTTGATGGTTACCAGACCATATTCACTCAAACGCCTGATAGCTTCCCGTATCGGAGTACGTGATACACCGAACTGTTCTGCAAGCAGCTCTTCGGGGATTTTCATCCCACCCTTGAGCTCTCCCGATAGGATTTGCTCCTTGAGCATAGTGTAGACTTGGTCAGAAAGGCTGTTTTGTACACATTTTGTCATACGATCCCCCTAATTCATGTACAATGGTAGGTTGTATTTTTTGTTTCGTCAATAAACTTATGCACAATATTGAGCATTTTGAGAAATCTGCTTGTTATTGTATACAGGAATAGAATAATATTACTTATTATATAATATACACTTAAATAATATATATATATTGAAATTTAAAAAACAATTAAAAATTGTATTAAAAAAACAGGTTTTTATTTGACAAGAATTCCTCAGCATGATACTACTATTGTATACAGTACACAATACTGGAATACTCTCCAATTCTTACTATAAGAGTAAAACAGTTTACATAAGGAGTTTCCTAGATGAATACAGGTGTTACACAACTGCTCTCTGATCCAAAGCGAACGTTCAACGCGAAGGAACTGGCAGCATTGGCCGCCTACTTCAGGGTGGTGATGTTCGATACCCTTCACGACAGGGGTACCGGTCACTGGGGTGGGTCAGCCTCAAGCGCGGAGCTGACAACATCCCTTTACTTTAACAGAATGAATATCAAGTCTGATGAGAGCCAGTGGGAAGACCGTGACCGTCTCATCCTTTCAAAAGGGCATGCTTCGATAAATCTCTATACCATTCTCGCCCATAGGGGTTTCTTCCCTGTACAAGAGCTGGCTTCCTTCAGGAAGCTTGACTCCAGACTGCAAGGGCATCCCTGCATGCAGAAGATTCCCGGCGTGGACATGTCCACCGGAGCTCTTGGTCATGGAATTTCCATCGGCTTGGGAATGGCAATGGCGGCAAAGGTAACAGGCAAGTCCTTCTGGACCTATGTGATAGTTGGCGAAGGGTGCCTCAACGAAGGCCAGAGCTGGGAAGCCATCATGAGTGCCGCAAAGTTCAAAGCTGAGCGCTTTGTCCTTATGGTCGACTACAACAAGGTACAGCTTGACGGTACTGAGGATGAGATCATGCCTCTTTCCTCCCTTTCGGACAAGTTGAAGGCCTTTTGTTGGAATGTATGCCCCCATGCCTATGACGGAAACAATACCGAAGACATCCTCTCATCCTATGAGTGGTTGGATGAGGACAATGTGTGGCCGAAGGCTGTCATCTATGACACCATCAAGGGAAAAGGCGTCTCCTTCACTGAAGGCAAAAGCAGCTGGCACGGCTCTGTCATCGATGATGACTCCTATGCCAAGGGAATTGTAGAGCTGAAGAAAGACCTTCAGAACAAGGAGGCAGCCCTATGAGCATAGCCATGAGAGAAGCCTTTGGCAAGAAACTTGCTGAACTTGGCGCAAAGCACCCTGAACTCGTCGTACTGGATGCCGATGTATCCTCCTCAACCAAGAGTGCATTGTTTGGCAAAGCCTATCCCGATCGTTTCTTCAACATAGGGGTGGCTGAGGCAAACATGGTTGATATTGCAGCAGGTATGGCAACTGCAGGCCTGCGTCCTGTGGTAAATGCCTTTTCGATTTTTCTTGCCCTCAAGGCAACTGACCAGATCAGGAATACGCTCTGCTATAACAACCTTCCTGTGGTCATCGCAGGTGCCTACGGTGGGCTGTCGGACTCCTTTGATGGAGCAAGTCACCAGTCTATTTGTGATATCGCCATCATGAGGGCACTGCCCAACATGCAGGTCATAGTCCCCTCTGATGCCAGACAGGCTGAACTGGCTCTTGAGTATGCACTGAAGCAGGACGGACCTGTATTCATCCGTCTCAACCGAAACCCTATGCCAGACCTTCCTGCTTCTGATGTGATTGGGACTGTGGTCTGTTCAGAGGGAAGTGACGTTACCATTGCAGCAAATGGCATCACCGCTTCGTTTGCAAGTGAAGCAGCAGCCTTGCTTGCAAAAGATGGGATCAGAGCAGAGGTGCTCAGCGTTCCTATGGTGAAACCCTTGGATGTTGAGAGCCTGAAGAAGAGTGTGGCGAAGACGGGTAAATTGCTCTGCGTAGAGGAGCATGCCCTAATGGGTGGGTTCTCTTCAGCAGTAAGCGAAGCCTTTATGAAGCAGGGAATTCATTGTATATTTGATGCAATTGGCATCGAAGACAGATTTACCGAATCGGGTCCCTATGAACCCCTTTTGGCAAAATATGGAATTAGTGCAGAGCATATTGCCGCTAGGGCAAAGACTCTCTGCAAGTAGGAGTAAAACATGGACCAGATGGGAAAAGCATATGAACTGCTCAAAGAATGGAAAGGCGATGCCTATGTGCATGGTCTTGGCGTACTTGACCAGGTTGGAACCATTGCCAGAGGTTTTGGGAAGAGGGCCTTGGTAGTAAGCAACACCACCTATATGAAGCCGGTTGCTGACCGGGTCGTCTCATACCTGAAGGAAGCTGGTGTTGAACTTGCCGGTGGCGTCATCGCCCCCGATGCAAAGCCCAACGCCCCTCGTGAGGACGTCTATCGCCTTGAGTCCTATATCCTGCACACCAAGCCGGATTGCATTGTGGCAATTGGTGGAGGATCATCCATCGACGCCTGTAAGGCAGCCAATGCCCTTGCATGTCTTGGTGCAAAGGTTACCCCTGAGATCGACCACTACTTTGGTACCGATGTGGTGACCAACGCTCTCAAGGAGACCGGTGTTTCCCTTATTCCCCTTATTGCCGTGCAGACCTCCGCCTCCAGTGGTGCCCACCTGACTAAGTACTCCAACATCACAGACCCCGTGGTTGGACAGAAGAAGCTCATCGTTGACAACGCCCTCAATCCCACCGTTGCGATGTTCGATTACGAGACTACAGTCACTATGCCTCTCTCTGTAACTATTGATGGGGCCCTCGATGCCATTGCACACACCTTTGAGGTGTTCTGTGGAGCAAAGGAAGCTACCTATGATAGGGCACGCGAAATCGCAGAGTGTGCCATCAACCTAGTTGCAGAGTACTCCAATGTCCTCATCAGCGACCCCAAGAATGTGAAGGCCCGTGAGGCTATCGGTCTTGCAACTGACCTCGGTGGGTATGCCATCATGATCGGTGGTACCAGTGGTGCTCACCTTACCAGCTTCTCTCTTGTAGACATTGTGGCACACGGCACTGCCTGTGGAATCATGAACCCGTACTATGCAGTTCTCTACTCCAGGGCAATTCAGAAACAGCTGAAGGTGGTTGGTTCCATCTTTGCAACCCATGGTTTTGCTGACAAGGCAATTGTCGATCTTGAGGACAGGGATCTTGCTGTTGCAGTTGCCCAGGCAATGATAGCCTTCAGCAAGAGCATCAAGGCACCGACCAAGCTCAATGATATTCCAGGTTTTGGTGAGAAGCATGTCCAACGTGCACTCTCTGCCGCCAAGGATCCTCAGCTTGCAATGAAGCTGAAGAACATGCCAGTTCCTATGACTACAGCCGATGTCGATCTCTTTATGGAACCCCTGCTTCGTGCGGCTTCCAATGGAGAGCTTTCCCTCATCAAAGAGATGTAATGTAGTAAATGTATGGTAATGGCACTGGCAATCCCAGTGCCTTGCTATAAGGAGACAATCATGAAAGTTAGCAATCCCCTAGGCAGTCAGTATGATGATCTCATTTTGCCCGATCATACATTCAGCATCCGCATGCAAGCACCGGAGACCCTCAGCAACGCTAGCAAAGCCATTTTGGATTCGTTTGAAAATCCTATTGCGAGCAAAAGCCTCAAGGCTATTGCCCTGGAGAAACTGAAAAGGAACCCTCTTGCAAAAGCTGCCATTATCATAAGCGACAATACCAGACCTGTCCCCTATAAGGGTGAGGAGGGTATCCTTCTGCCTGTCTTGGAGACGCTGTTCTCTGTTGGCTATATGATAGAAAACATCACCATACTCATTGCTACAGGGACACACCGCTCTATGAGCAAGGGTGAGATAGCAAAGATGGTCGATGAGCGTGTGCTCAAGAGCGGGGTTCGTATAGTCAACCATGACTGCAAGGATGAGAGCAACCTTGTCTACCTTGGTGATAGTAGCCGCGGGACACGTATCATGGTAAACAGGATATATGTTGAGGCAGATCTGAAGATTGCCACGGGCTTGGTGGAGAGCCATTTCATGGCGGGAGCCAGTGGTGGACGCAAGGCGGTATGCCCTGGACTCATAGGGGAAGGCTCTACCTTTGTCTTCCATGGCGTTCCCCTTATGGCCGATCGTGCATCTAGAGACCTTAACATCAAGGGCAACCCTGTCCATGAGGAGAGCCTTGAAATTGCCAAGGTTGTAGGTGTGGACTTTTTGGTCAACGTGACACTCGACCATGCCTTCCATACTACAGGGGTGTTCAGTGGAGACCTTGATAAGGCCCATCTAGCTGCTGTGGCAAAGATTTCCGAGACAGTGAAGGCCCCTGCTCCCAAGGCAGCGGACATCGTCATCACCCATGGTGGATTTGTTGGAATGAACCACTACCAGTGTGCAAAGTGTGCTGTAGCTTCCCTTGGTGTCCTGAAGAAGGATGGCTACCTGGTGATCATTGCAGATACCACTGACGAGGGGAACGTAGTGGGTGGTATCAACTATATCACCACGTTGGCTCTGCTGAAGCTGCAAGGGGCGAAGGGCTTTTTGAAGACCATCGGGTCTCCTGACTGGACATTCTTGCCCGAGCAGTGGCAAGTGCAGATGTGGGCAAAGGTCTTCGATAGGATCGACCAGGACCACATGCTTCTCTATAGCCCTTCCCTTGGTGATATTTGGTGGCCAGGATTGCCCGGTATCAACGGAAAAAGATTCCTCTCTGAAGCGGACCAGAGTAACCCGGGCCCTGATTGTTTTACCAAGATGATAGAGGGTGCAATACAGTACATAGAAGAGCAAACAAACAAGAGTATAGAGGATCTGTCTATCGTGTATGTCAGCGATGGTCCCTATGTGATCCCGTATACAGAAGAATCATTGGAGAAATAACGTATGAAATTATCAGTAGCCATAGCAGGTGCCGAAGCGATGCCCAATGCCTTTGTAGTGTTTCGTGGTGTTGAGCCCTCAATAATAAAAGCTCATGAGCTCGGATTCGATGGGGTAGAGCTTGCCCTCAAGAGACCCGACGAGGTTGATAAGGGTGTGCTGAAGAGCCTATTGAGGGAGAATAGCATGGAAGTGAGTGCTGTCTCCTCTGGTCAGGTCTTTGCTGCAAGAAACCTGTACTTCACCGACGAGAACAAGGAGAACCGCAAGGAGCTGTACGATACCTTCTGTGGTTTCATAGACCTTGCCTCTGATTTTGGTGGGTTGGTCAACATCGGGCGTACCCGTGGTTCGATCAACGGTCGGTCTCCCCAGCTCTGCGAAGACCTTTTTCTGGATATGGCGCACTCTGTAGCCGACCATGCCCAAAAGCGGGGTGTTGAGCTGATTCTCGAACCGGTGAACCGCTACGAGATCGACTTCATTAACAATCTTGATGAGTGTTCTGTCTTGCTGAAGAAAGTGAATAGGAAAAACTTTACCATGATGCCTGATGTGTTTCATATGAACATCGAGGATGACCACATTGGTGAGAGCCTGATCCGTAACAAGGAGTTTGTGCGCTACATCCACTTTGCAGATACAAACCGTCATGCCCCTGGTGATGGCCATATGCCTTGGGATGAGATTTTCACTGCCTTGACCACCATCGGCTATAACGGGTGGACGACCGCTGAGATACTGCCTTTTCCCGACCCTGAGACTGCAGCAAAGAGATCTGTTGCATTCCTGAAGGGGAAATACGGTTCGTATTACAGCTGAAGAAACGAAAGCCAGGAAAGAAAGGCTTTCAATGGTGCTTTCAAGCACGTTCCGCAAATATCGGATGGGGCATGGAAAGCGGGGGGGCAATGCAAACCTCCATCGCCTTCTTTCCTGATTATCGTCCTTCTGAATTTTTGGGATTGCATGTGGCTGTCATTGGAGATACCCCAGATGCCCTATTTCCGAAGGGGAATCAGGATTTCGAAGATAGTCTTCTCTTCCTCGACCTTGGAATACCCGCGGACCTTCCATCCATGCCCCTCGACAATGGATTTTACCGAAGCAAGTCCCTGTCCCGTCCCCTCGCCCTTCCTGGCTTGGTCACCGCGATAGAAGGGTTCAAACATGTATTCAGAGAGATTGGAACCCAAAGGTTGCTGGTAATAGTTGGAAAATCCGAAGCAAATGCCTTCGTCATAATACCTGCAGAACATGTGAATGGGTTTTGAGGGTAGCCCATAGCGAAGACTGTTCTGAAGCAGGTTTTCCATGGCACGGGAGAGCAATTCAGGGTCAAAGGCGACACAGACATCCTCTGCGATGGCAAGGTCCGCCTCGAATGCATAATTCAGTAAGGCAGCTTCATCTTGTTGTAGGTTGATAAAATCATGATCACCTGAGCGGACGTTCAATACAAAGCCATGATGACTATGGGAATCTCAAAGAGGGGAAAAGGTACTCAGAGAAAGTATATCTACGAAGATGAATTGATTGGATCTATGATGGGTGTTGGGGCAACACAGTATTTTTGAAATTAAAAGAAATGTAGGAAAGTAAGGATAGAATTGAATCAGGCTACCAAGGAGAGGAATCTTCCTAGGTAGCCTGATCTGTCATTCCCCAACGAAGCGAGAGTAGCGGAAGCATGCTTCCATTACCGAGCGAGTGCCGGGAAAGCAAGGTGAGATACGTGAGCCCCTTGGGGCGGAAAAGGAGGCAACGCCTCCTCTTTCCAGGGCTTGCCCTGGGGTATTGATACCTTTCATTCCTGTTTTTTCCCTATGATCGAGGCAGGACAGCCTTCAAATAATCCTCAGTGAGGATGTATTGGGGTTCTCTATTGTTCATTTGTTTCATCAGTGGAACAACTTTTGTCCTAACTCCCATGCCTCTTGCATCAACATATCCATAGTCGCGCATTATTTCAACAATCAAAGGATTCCTAGGGGTTCTTTGGCCTGCTAGCATTTTCCTTACGGTCATGGAGTTTGGAAGTTTTCCGGGGCTCGTTATCTCCATTCGATCAGAATACAGCGCTACCTCAATATCAACACTTTGTGTCCAGTCGCGATGCACCAAGGCATTTACAACTGTTTCCCTAATCGCTTCCCAAGGATACTGCATATGGGTAATTTTTCTCATATGAAGGTCAATACTGTTGTTCTCTTCGGTAATGAAAGGCCTTATTGTGTTTGAGAATTTCTCCAACAATCCATCATCGACCAAGTTTTTTCCCCCAGAAATATCTTCCCAGCGGCCTACAAGAGGCCCGTCAAGCTTTGTATCCAATAGGGCTTTGTACTCTTTCTTATCTCCGGAAAAGGCCATTACCCGAAGACCTGCTTGTGGCAGATATTTGGAGGGGTTTTTACCAAAACATACTAATCCAGCAATAGTGCAGACTATTGATCCCCAACCATCTTCTGCCATAAGGCCCAGTCCTGTAAGGCGGTCTGTCCATTCTTGGTCAGTGTTGGGTATTTCAATATCATGTAGTACATGTCTCAGATAATACTCAAAGCGCACAAGATCCAAGCTTTTCAACGTTGTTCCGGGGACAGGCAACACTTCAACATGAAGGATTCCCCCTAAGGAAAAAAGACGGGCTTGCTGTTCTCTGGAGGCAATTTCTGAACGATTTCCCATTCTGATATATATTTCTTCACGGCCATTATTTCTTACAACATATGGTTTAGAGATTCCCCTAGGAATGGTGACAACTCCAATTCTGAGCCCTTTTTCCACAGTAATTTCTTCATAATAGGGAATAATCATGGGGAATACTTTGTCTCTGAATACATTTAGAACCCATTCTTGAGTATCGGGATGTTGAATTCCCGATAGGGTTCCATCATCTTCAACTCCAATAAGGATGCGTCCCCCTTCCAAGTTTGCGAATGCAACAATCTCTTTTGCGAGTTGTTCAGGTCGGATATCGTCCCGCTTGAATTCGATTCCAGAATTCTCTCCATTAGTCACTAGTTCCAACAGTTCTGCTTGTATCATATATACCCCGATATCTCTCAAGAATCACTACCATATCTCAAATCTCTATAATAAACCCATTCTCATGAGGACGTACTGGTTAATTCATTCCCCAACGAAGCGAGAGTAGCGGAAGCATTACTATGGTTCCATTACCGAGCGAGTGCCGGGAAAGCAAGGTAAGATACCCCGACCCTTGGGGCGGAAAAGGAGGCAACGCCTCCTCTTTCCAGGGCTTGCCCTGGGGTATTGATACCTTTCATTAACAACGATACCATTGAAACAACTAAAAGTCGATATTGATGAAACATAAGTTGAAACTAGATTACTAGCAACTCCTTTCAGGAATACGTATCAGCAATATGGGTATGGTTTTCTCCAAAAAATGGATGTTGCGAGAATATAAAATCAGGCTACCAAGAAGAGGAATCTCCCTAGGTAGCCTGATCTGTTTCGTCCTTTATGGAGTGTTATGTACTGTTCTCTCTCTCTCTCTCTCTCTCTCTCTTATCTTCCTACTTCAACAGGGCATCAATATTTTCCTGCACCATCTTTTGCAGGCTTGCCCTCTCTACTGTTTCAGGAAAGTTTCTCCAGATAACCAGCTTGGCCTTTGGTGACACTTCCATCAGAGGAGAGGCGATGGGGTTGTGCACGTTGTCGATGATGAGGTCATACCCTCCCTTTGCAACTTCTGCTATCTGGGTTGCCGTAAGGGGGCCAGGGCCAAAGGTGCCGCTCACCTGTAGGCCGAGGTCCTTTGCCAGGTAGACCTGCATTGCATGGCAGTAGACCTTCTGTTTGTCCAGACCGATTTTTGCAACAGAGAGTTTTCCGTTCTCTACAGTCTGGACATAGTCGTGGACCCTGTCTTCGCTAGAGTACTGGCTCTTCAGCTCTGAGGCTATGAGGGAGGCCTGCTTTTTAACGTTCTCGATGCTGTTGTCAGTGGTTATCTGGATCAGGTCCGTATTGGTCTTGCCGATGGCATCACCCATGCTTTTCATCATCCTCTCATACCCTGCATAGATGAAGTGGTCAGCCTTGTCAATCTTTACCACATCACTGATGGTGATCTCATACTCCGGTGGATGAATGAGTGAGGCTGGTGCGATGACCTGGACCTTTTCGGCACCGCCGAGGTCGGCAAAGGCCGCAGTCCAGGAGGTCGATGCAATCACCGAGACGGCCATAGAGGCAGAGGCCATGGACAGTTGTTCAGGGGCGCCTTCTGCAAAAAGGGCTACACTGAGAATACTAAGAGTGAGGACGGCAAGCAGTTTTTTCATGATTTTTTCCTTTTCCTTATGGTTGTTACTATGAGATAGAGGGCTGCAGATAGCAGTGCGATGGTCCCACTGGGGGGAAGATCGGTTGCGACTGCTGCGATAAATCCAAAGAATGAGACAAATACTCCCACAAGGCATGCCCTGATAAAGAGCTGTCTGAGGCTTTGAGCATGGCGAGCTGCTATGAGGACTGGGAGAATAAGCAGGGCGTCGATCAGAAGGGCTCCAAGCAGTTTCATTGCCAGGGCAATGACCAGGGCAATGACAATTACCATGGCTGTATGGTGAGCCTGAACCCGCATGCCCAGCGATTGTGCAATCTCCTGGTCGAAGAAGATGGCACTGATGCTCTTGAAGTTGAGCACCACATACAGGGTGAGGGCTATGGCGATGGCCAACAGTCCCAGAACATCTGATACCCGCAGGGCAAAGGGGCTTCCCCAAAGCAGTTGGAGGGTGTCCTTTGCCGGAACGTCAAAGACGTGCATGACAATGGAAGCGAGGGCCATGGTAAATACCATGGCAGCTGCACTGCTAACCCCAAAGCCTGCAGAAGAGTCCTTGGTAAGCTTGAGCATGCCTAAAACCAGTAGGAGGTTCAGGGCAATGCTTACAGGCAGGAGTGGAAGGGAGAAGGCAAGGGAGATGGCTCCCCCCAAGATCACCCCATGCATGAGCATGTAGCGCATCGGTACAAGATCGAGGCGTAGGACCATTACCCCTGCAGCTGGGAAACAAAGCCCTGCAATGGTCATAGCCACCAAGCCTTTTGCAACAGGGGGAAGGCTGAGCATGAAGAGGAGGTCACTCATTTCCCGCCTCCTTTTCTCCTTTTTTCTTTCCTTTCTTTTTTCCCCCTAAGAATAGTGTAGGCCAACCAAGGTCCTGTTCTAACTGCTTGTCGTGTGTTACCACAATAATGGTGGGCATCTCATTTACTGTCAGGGCTCTGATGGTCTCTACCAATGCCTTTCGGCTCGTTGCATCCAGGAAGGAGGTCGGCTCGTCCAGGAGCAAAAGTCGGGCTTTTTGGCAGAGACACCGGGCAAGGGCTACCTTCTGCCGTTCCCCACCGCTGAGCGTATAGAAGTTACGCCCCTGCAACTGCTGGATTCCCACTCTTCTCAGGGCTGTGTCTATCTCCCACTTCTGCCGCTCCTTGGAGAGCTTGCTGTCGGTTGCCATGCTCACCACCTCCCGCACTGAAACAGGGAACTGTTGTTCAGTCTGTTGTTGCTTGATGTACCCTATGGTCCTGTTCTTGATCTGGGACGGGGGAAGACCATCAATAAGGACTTTCCCGCTGGTGGGTTCGAGTCTGCCCATCAGCATCTTCAGCAAAGTGGTCTTTCCTTTTCCATTGTCGCCTTGGATGAGAAGCCTTTCCCCTTCGGAAATCAGAACAGAAAGGCCAGAAAAAAGAAGCCCCTCATTATAGCCGAAGCTAACATCCTGCAGCTCAACAGAGACACCTCGTACCAGTTTGGCCCGCATCCTGAGGAGGCGGTACATCTCATCACTGTCAGTGAGTGTTTCCAGCAAGGCTTCGGTCTTACAGGCAAGCTTCTCTATCTTCTTCTCATAGGAGGCTTCCACCCCATTGGTTTCATAGTAGGTGAGGGCTAATTCGCTCATCAGATTGATATGGACGCGCTTGATACCCAAGCGAACCATGAGGATGGCAGCAGCCTTTCCTGCAGCCGTATCATGGGCTGCAAGGTTATTCCTGTCCCCTTCATAGGTTTGGAGGAAGGTCTCAAGGGTAAAGAGGGGGGTTAGCCATCTTCCCCCGTCAGAGAATATGAGTGTATCATTGGAATACACACAGAGTGTGATGCCATCTTTCAGCGGTTGTTTGTAAGGTTCCACGATTTCTCCAAAGACAAAAAAATTGCCATAAAAGCGAAAAGGAGATATTTCCTTTTGTGCCTTCATGGCTATTTGTTTGTATATACTCAAATTTCTAGGGCAATCAATATTTCGAGGTAACCCCTTCATGGGGTTGTGTTGCTAGTATCTTACAGAGTGGACTCCCGTGTGTCAACAAATGAGAAACAGTGTCTATCTCAATAACGAATCCAGTTCCTGTACCACAAGGTCTATCATCTCCCCTAAGGGAAGCTCCTGCCGTCCCACTATGGAGATGTTGCATTTGCTGATGGGTATGAGTATCTTATGGGCTTTGCTCTGCGATACAGCAGAGGCCATGATAGGGGTAATTTCCCCATGCAAGGAATCTGCTGCGATGAGGCCTAAGGGCCCGATGATGATATCAGCATCGCGGGCGGCCACCACTACAGGATTCTCCCCTGTTGCTATGGCGCTTGCCCCGCTACGGAGCATAGCGCTTGCTGCCATGCTATTGGTCCCTATGGCAAGAATTTCAAGAGTAGGGTGTATTTTCCTGATTGTTTCAACCAGAGCTTTTCCCAGACTTCCGCCCTGACCATCTATGATAACTACTTTCATCGTGCTTTTCTCCCTTTGATGCAGATGCCTAGCATCTATGTCCTTTTCTTATCCAACCCTATCAGATAGATCTCAAAGGAGTCATCCCTACATGCCTTGGGCTTGAAGGGCTTCACTTTGGTAAAGAAGGTGCGCATCTCCTTGATGATCGCAACCTCACCCCCTCCCTGGAAAATCTTCACCACCAGATTCCCATGCTCCTTCAGATGTTCCTTAGCAAGGAATACCACTTGCTCGGTCAGGTATTCGCTACGGGCGGTATCGACTGCACGGTTTCCCATCGTCATAGGGGCAACATCACTGATGATTGCATCATAGGGGCCGTTCTCTACAAGAAGAGAGCGTATATCCTTGCTGAAGGCATCACCTACAAAGGCGGTTACTGTTAGGGGGACAGGATCGAGGTTAAGGGGATTGAGGTCAACTGCAATGATTCGCCCTTTACCCTTCAGCAGTTCCCTGTGGGTATAGAGAGTCCAAGACCCCGGGGCGGCACCGATATCAAGCACATTGTCCCCGGGCTTTATGATTCTGGTTGTCTTCTGGATCTCTTCCAGCTTATAGACTGATCGGGCTGGGTAGCCCTCCTTGTGTGCACGTTTGGTATAGGAGTCTGCACGATCCCTTCTGCTAGTAGCCATAGATAAGACTATATCAAAAAGATGGCATACCCGGAAGGGCAAAGAGAAGGTGCCAGCGAATTATTATGGGGTGGGGAGAGAGATTCGCTGGCACCTAAGAAATCACACTTTAAGGAGGTTTGAAAAAAACTGTTGCTCTATTCGTAAATTAGTATGCAATAGCCGTGCCAACTTGCCAAAACAAATCTATAAGTAATTATATATAGCTGATAGTAATATACTATCAGCTAATGTGCAGAGACTTCCTGTGAAAATACGTAACACTTATCCCTTTCTGCACACCTTAGCCAGTGAAACTTGAGACGCTTGTTATCCTTGCAGCTTTGTCGCCTCTGACAACTCTATTCCTGCCATTTCGCTTGTTTCCTTGAACACAAGGTGCCATCCCTCTTCGTGAGGGTTACTTCAACGGTTCCTATGACACTTTCTAGGATAGTCCTGTCCACATTGCCTTGACGGGGAGCTTTAAGGTGGGAGGTAGAACCAAGGGTGAAATCGGTTTGCCATTGATCTCTACAGTTCCTTGCAGGCCATGGTGGGTGGAGACGACCCCATGATTACATTCCATGAAGGGTACATAGGAGAACCAACCCATGATGCCGGGAGAAGTCAGGGTAACAGGAAATGGGGTTGGGTTGTGGTTTAGCACCTCAGCTTTGAGACTGAGGTCTTCAAAGCTGAGGTCTACAGAGATCCTATCGATAGAGAAGTGGTTGCCCCCAATGGTGACAGAGAACACTTTCTTCTCCGTCTTGAAAGACTCATAAGGAAAACGGACATATCAGCTTCTCTTTTCTTTGCTGCTGATGACCTGGATGAAGGCGTGACGGTCAGATCCCATGGAGATGCCAGGTATCAGGGCGATTACCTCGTCCTGTTTGGCCATCTTGAAGTACCAGCCTTCAAAATAGTTCTTCTTTGTACCTCTACCCTGAAATACAGGGGGATGGAAGAGTGTATAGAGGCTTATCTGCTTTCCTTCATATGGACTTCCCATCTTTTTTTGAAAAGACAGGGTTCTCTTTGCTATTGGTGCATTGTAGCAACTCTCAAGCTTGAGCGAAACACTAAAGTGTCCTGTGAACTGAATATTGTCTTGGGTATGGTGTTCATACAGCTTCGATGATCCTTGAGGTGACAGGATACTTTGGTTGCATGACGATGTAAAAAGTGAAGGGATAGTCTTACCCAAACCGGCAGATGGGCTCTCCAAAATCAGAAGGTGTAGATATATTGTACATATATGCTAAATAGTGATATTATATTTAGCATGAAAGTACAAGGGGTAGGGCCAAATACCGATGATGAGATTGATATTCTCCATATGGCAAAAGCACAAAATGGAATCGTTACGAGTAATCAGGTGACCGAAGCAGGAATCCCAAGGCGATGCCTTGGTTCCATGGTTAGATCCGGTATGCTTTACCGTGTGGCGCGAGGTGTCTATACACTTCCAGAAACTTGGGAAGATGACCTATACATTCTTCAATGGCAGTTTTCGAGGGGTGTTTTTTCTAATGAGACCGCATTGTATCTCCACGGAATGACTGATCGTACACCCTTGCGTTATACCATGACGTTTCCTTATGGATACAATACTGGAAATGCCAGGAAGCGGGGTGTTGTGGCTAAGATTTCTAGTGGAGAAACGTATCCATTGGGAATCATGACCTTGTCTTCACTAAGTGGTAACCCCATCCAGGCATACGATATTGAGCGTACCCTCTGTGATATGGTCAAAACCCGGCATAAGGCTGATATCCAAGTGGTAAACCAGGCGATGAGGATGTATGCCGGCTCACGGGACAAAGACATTGCCCGTCTCATGGACTATGCCGATAGGCTTCGGGTGAAGCCGAAAATCCTGACCTATATGGAAATCCTTCTATGATTACTAGCAATCCCATGCAATTGAAGGCACGGATCAAGAATCTGGCTGCAGAAAAGAACCTGCCAGCCCAAATCGTCATGCAGAATTACATGATGGAACGGTTGTTGGAACGACTGTCTCTTTCCAGATACAGAAAGAATTTCATCATCAAAGCCCACATTCCTCACCCTTTAGGCCCATTTTCCGTATGAATTTCATTGCTCCCATTTTTCAGGAAATGGGATGCCTTCATAGGGCAGCGAATCGACGCATCATCCCTATGTGGGCTTGCTCTGGGGTTCAATCTCGTATCCCCACATTCTGACTATCAACATGGAGACACGGCACCCCTCCGAAGCTTCGGCCTCGGAAAATGGCGGGACGCCTTCCTCTCATGACGATGTTCCTTGTTGTTCAACCACCAGGCTTCCTCCTGCATTGCAGTATGCACTTGACCCCCTTGTCCAGGAATACCCGCTCATCGAGGCCCAGGGCGTCGAGAAACTGCATCTGACGACCGCTCAACGCCTTGAGCAGTACCGGTTCCCCACGTCTGGGACGTGCAACCTGGATATTGTAGAAGACCGTGCTCATCATGAATGATGTGGGACGGTCGGTCGGCTTGTTGTCCCAACCCGGCAGCCTTTTGCCCTCATGGGCGAGGTACATCCTCATCTGGCGCTCCATCAGTCTCCAGATGAGCAGTGCGACGACCAGGATCATGCCAAGTGCATCAACTCGCGAAGGCTTTTTCAGGAACAGGTCATTGACAATAAGTGGGTCTTTTAGAAAAGAAAAATCATTTTCTACGCCGTACTGGCCCTTGTATGTGCGCAAAAGGGCCTTCGCATCCAGCGAATTCTCACCACAGGAAGGCACATTGCTCAGCAGGACAAAGCAACCGGCCTGTTCGCGAAGTGTCTGCAGCCGGTCTTCCCTGATGAGGATCTCCCAGACCAGGTCGTAATAGGTGTTTGTCGGTCGTGGCCCCTCTTTCGGTGGCCTCCCCCGCCTGTTCACCACAGTCTCCCTGTACGATGCCTTAAGCGTATGCAGGGCAGTCTCCATCTGCGACATGGCCTGTACTGCGGCATTGGCATCCTGTTCACAGAAATACCTCTTCTGCACACTTTTGGCCATTGCCGTTATCTTCTTCAGGGATACCTCCAGCTCATAGTCTATCGACTTCTGCCTTCTCTTGTCGTAGGCATTGGAATGGACAACCACGGCCCTCCAAGTCACACCCCCGATGTCGACAGTGGTCTCATGGCCCTTGTATTCAGCGGCAACACGGGTGGACTCCAGTTCTGCCAGCCTGCCTATATGTGTCCACTGCCCACTTTCCACAGCACGGTCAACCGCCTGTAAACAGGCGGAGAAGTTGCGCGGCAACCTACTGACAAAGGGAATCCCGGACAAAAGTGACAGGTTCCCCGAGGTGACCACCGAAGAGTCCGCCACATAGGTGAAAGCCCCGGGACCGAGGCCGTGACGTGCCATCAGTGAGCCTATGCGGCTGAGCATCCTGTTGTTCGAGATTTTGTCGGAGCTGTTGCCGTCAAGGGTGGAGGAGAAGATCGGGACGCCCCGTTCCACACACAGGAGCTCGGTCATGAACTGCTTCAGGTCCGGACGCCCGTCCTTGGAGTGTCCACGCACGATACGGGGGCCCTCGACAGGAGGGTCGTTCTCGGAGCCCCGATATTCCCCCCAGACACTGGTACTGGTGGTGTCGTAGCTGACTACGCTCACGTCAAGATTGAACTTCTTGGCAGCTTCAAGACCCAGTTCGGTGATAATCCTCGAAGGCCCTGCCTCGAAAATCGCATCCAGGACCCTTCCCAGGTTGGTGTCGTTGAAGATGTGACTATCAACATCCCTTCCCAGCAGCAAAGCCCTGTCCTGCTGCTCCCAGAACTGCTCTATCCGATACATCGGGTTCTTGCAGCTGAGCACGTCCAGTACCATCGCCTGGACTGCCAGCCCTGGTGAAAGGCGCATTGAGGTGGGGACGATGCGGTTTATCACCCCAATCACATCAAGGGTACGGCAGTAGGCGGCGGCGACAGGCAGGGATGCATGGGTGAAGAAACGGATACCGGCAAACGGATAAGCGGCCATGGGGGTTCCTCCTTGGGTGCGGGCATTGACAGTGCCCAAATCCTACTGTATAGTACTGTAGGATTCAGGATCGGTCAAGGAGCACACCCATGGACGCAACCAAGGCACAGCAGATTTTCGGCGACTGCCACAGAAGGCACAGGGAGCTAGCTTTGCAACTGAAGGATATTGGATTTGTGTGGCCGGGCTCGCTTGTCAGCCGATACCTCACCTGTGGCAAGGCCAACTGTGCCTGCCATAAGGACCCAGCCTCCCGTCATGGCCCTTATCTGTACTGGAGCTCAAAGGTTGGGGGAAAGACAGTCTCCAAGTCTGTCACCGGAACCGATGCAGAAGTCGTGCAGCAATGGATTGCAAACCGCATTGAGCTTGAATCGATCATAGAACAGATGAAGGAAGTCTCCCAGGATGCCTTCGAAGCAGCTTCACTGCTTTTGCGGGAAGACAAGACTGAGGATTCCCACCTTAAAAAACCCTAAAAATAATTACCCGTCAAAAGCTGTTTTTAGGGTGAGGAATGTGGGTCAAAGGGGGATTTTTGATCGCAGTCATGGTAGGCCTCGAATCACGATCAACCATGGATCTTGATACAACCATCAAAGGATTCGAACTGAATCACGAATCCATCAGGGAGATATTTGAACATATCTGTACCATTGAGGTGGTCGATGACGTCTCTTTCTCCGTCAATACTACTACTAATATCCGCAAAACCGATGAGTATCCGGGTATCCGTGTCAGCCTGATCGCCAGCTACCCCCCTTTGCAGGTGCCATTATCCGTTGATGTAACAACTGGTGACAAGATTACACCCCGTGAAATTGAGTTTCCTTTTCCCCCTATTATTCGATGATCGTTCCATCTCAATGATGGCATACAATTTGGAGACAATAGTAGCTGAGAAGTTAGAAACCATACTCTCACGAAACATTGTCAACACTCGACCGAGAGATTTCTACGATGTCTACATTCTGTATCACTTACGATGGAATGAATGTAGCGTGCCACTTCTGAGAACTGCTTTGGCGAGGACGTCTAACAAGCGAGGTAGCCTCTCGATTCTGCAACAGTATGAAAGCATTGTAACCACCATTCGAGGTAATCCCCGTATGCATGATTTTTGGTCGAACTATCAGAAGAATTTTGACTATGCCAAAGATATCAGCTTTGAGGCTACATGTGATGTTGTGCTGATAATCATGAAAGCCTTGGGGGTATGAACAGAAAATCAATAGGTGTTCATGTTCGAAGCTATAAAAAAGGCTCAGATGTTTCCGATGAAGCATTTTTATGCGGATGCGTAAAGACAAAAGTAGGGTGCCAGAAGTGGATTGGGATATCTTCTAGGCACCCTGTCGTTGTAAAGGAGGAGTATGAAAAAACTGTTGCTCTGTACAATTCTATATGCAAGGAGCGTGCCAACTTTTATATGGCTCTGAGGCCTCTAATTGCAGTACTCAGGGTAGAGTACTGTGTAAAAAATTCACACGTAAAATATTCGTGCAGTTATTACACAATTGACGAAGGGCCATTTGCTCTATATTTTATGTGCATGAACAAGAAAAATATCCTCAACCGGAGATTTAAGAATAACTCCTATACGAATGTGACCCTCAAGCTGGTAATCATCAATGCCTTGGTATACCTGCTTACCACTATGATCTACCCCAAGAGTACCTACTACCTGGCTATGATCCCTTCCTTTGTCTTGGGTGGGTATATTTGGCAGCCCTTTACCTATATGTTTGTCCATGGGGGATTTTCCCATCTCCTATTCAACATGATAAGTCTCTATCTGTTCGGAACCATGGTTGAACAACGTGTCGGCAGCAGGGAGTTCCTTCTCTTCTATCTGTTGACAGGGCTGTTCAGCGGAATCGTAAGCTTTATCAGCTACCTCTTGGCTGGGACAAACGTCATCCTTGTCGGAGCTTCGGGGGCCATCTACGGGGTGCTGCTTATGTTTGCCGTATTCTATCCCTATGCAAGGGTCTTTGTCTTTGGCCTCATCCCCTTACGAGCACCTACGCTGGTCATCCTCTATACAGGTATCGAGCTCTACAGTCAGGTCTTTAGCAGAGGCGGAAACGTCGCGCACCTGACCCACCTCAGTGGGTTGTTGTTTGCTTTCCTCTATTGCCGCATCAGGATGAAGATCAATCCGATAGACGTCTTTAGGCGTACACGCTAGTCCAGGATCCCATACTTCGTACGGATCTCCTGGTACCCTTTCTTGATCATTGTATAGATGATATCCAGTTTATCATCATGGTGGATGAAGGCTGATTTCATCGCATTGATAGTTATCTTCTCCAAATCCCGTAGGGTCAGGTTGTAGTATTCAACAGCAATCTCCATTTCGTGCGTGAGTGTGGTGTCACTCATCAGTCGATTGTCTGTGCAGAGGAATACCCTAAACTGGTTGCGAAACAGAATAGGGAAGGGGTTGTGTGCGTAGTCCGTAGCAACTCCTGTACCGACATTGCTGGTAAGGCACATTTCCATGGGAATGCGTCGGTTCCGAATGAAGTTAGCCAGTGAGCCGGTCTCCTCGATATGATTACCTTCGAGACTCATGTCCTCAATGAGGCGTGTCCCATGCCCTATCCGATGGGCTCCACAAACCTGGATTGCTTGCCAGATGGACTCCACTCCGAAGGCTTCTCCTGCGTGGATGGTAATGTTGAAATTCTTGTTGCGTATATATTGGAAGGCTTGGAGGTGTTTCTTCGGTGGATAGCCGCTTTCATCACCTGCCAAGTCGAAGCCAACAACCCCACGGTCACAGAAAGCGACTGCAAGTTCTGCAGTTGCAAGGGAGAGCGCCGGGCTCTGGTTGCGCATCGCACAGAGAATAAGTCCTGAGGGCATGCCGGTCTTCTTTTTCCCCCGATCTAGGCCATCGAGGACCGCCTGGACAGCATCTTCAGGGGTAAGGCCTTTTTCTAGATGTAGGTTAGGAGCAAAGCGGATCTCAGCATAGCAGACATTCTCTTGAACTAGATCTTCCACTGCCTCAAAGGCGATTCTTTCAAGCGCTTCTCTCGTCTGCATGACGCTTGTCGTTACCGAAAATGTTTCAAGATACAGGGAAAGGCTTTTCTGTTTGCACCCTCGTACAAACCAGGCTCGTAGCTCCTGTTCGTCTTCAGAGGGAAGGGAAATCCCTTCCGCTTTTGCCAATTCCAGGATGGTCTTAATCCTGAGACCTCCATCAAGGTGATCGTGGAGTTCTACTTTTGGTACTTGTTGGATAATTTCTTTTGTCAACATGGCTTTATCATACAACAAACCGGTAGGACAAAGCAAATTGAAAAGCCGGATTATACCTACAAAGTCCTGAATCGGTGTTTCAAAGACCAAGAGACCTGCAAGGAGTACCTGCAGGATGTCACCTCATATCAGATTTCTTTTACAGTGATCCCCAACAGCTCTCGTTTCGTATATCCTGACATCCTGCAATAGCTCACTTTCGGCAGTAACGGATTACCAGTATCTTGAATAACAGAAAATCAGTCCAGGAAGGTCTCCTCAACCTGGTGGTTCACCTCCGCATCCTGGACTTTTTATCTTTTCTGAGGGTGTACGGACAGGAACCTCTTTCCTAGCTAGGCGTCATCACTATCTTTTCTTGCCTGTGGACATGCCTGATGGCCACTCCTACATGGGTGGCTCTCTCGGGATGCTTGGTATGGGGGGTCAGCTGTTCTTGGTGCCTGCTCATAGCCTCCTGTCAAAGGCCTTCTGGTAATTGGGCCCGAGGAAAGTCAGGACCTTACTCACCTCCGGGGGAAGGGAGTTTCGTATCATCAGCTCCTCACCCCCAGGCATGGTGACCGAGTTCGTGCCCAGGTGCTCGAACAGCACAAAGACCTTCTTCAGCGTTGGCTTGGCATTGTCCTTGTAATCGGCAGGGCCCGAATCCTGGATATGGATCGTCTCGTTCTTCTCTGCAAGGGCCTCCCTCAGCTGATTCTCCAATATCGCATAGACCATAAGCGAGAGACACATGACGAAGCTCAGGGCCTCTATGCGACCGGGGCTCTTGAGAAAGACGGGGGTGAGGCGGAGATCACCGTCCTTGAGAAACCTAAAGCCTCGCTCCACATTTGCCTGTCCCTTATAGCTTTGCAGTATCTGCCCGTCTGTCATGGAGAGGTAAGCTTCATACCAACACGTGGGTACACCTCACCTAGCCATTGGATTAGAATGGCTTAGGTAATGCAAGAGTAA
>JAEINL010000055.1 GCA_016342655.1 Sphaerochaeta sp.
GGAGCCGTATACCGAACGGTACGTACGGTTCTGTGGGAGGACGGGTGAGCCACTAAGGCTCATCCTCCTACCCGATTCTGTGTTTCTGCCAAAATAGGAAAAACATGGTCAAAGGTTTACACCTGTTAAGCAGTTATTGCCACTATGTTCCCATCATAGCACAAATTAGCATTGAACGAAGGTTGTATTGTGGTGGTAAGAAGTGTACATTAATGGAGCAAGGTGGGAAAAAATCCCAAAATTGTACGCAGTTTTGTTAGGAGTATGGGAGATGTTGACTGGTGAATTTTACAACACCATAGATGACAAAGGTCGGATCCTTATCCCTTCACGACTTCGCAGCGCCATCGAAGGAGATGCCCTGTACGTGACCAGAGGATTGGAAAACTGCCTGTGGCTCATGCTCCCCTCACAATTTGAAGCGTTGAAACATATGATCGTCGATGGCCCGGGTGCCATGTTTGACCGTAAGATGCGCAACCTGCAGCGTGGCATGATAGCACCTGCACAACTGTGCGAGATAGATAAGGTGGGAAGGATCAACATCCCTCCCAAGCTTCGCGAGAGCGTACGTCTTATAGTACGTGAAGAGAGTGTGCTGCTTGGGACGGGAAACTATCTCGAGCTGTGGAACAAGGATGAGTACGAGCAATACAGGGAGTTGAGCAATCCTGATTTCCTGGATGCAGCCCAGTCGCTCAGTGACATGCTCAAGGAGAAAGTTTGATGGAGTACGTGCACTATCCAGTAATGAGACAGGAAATTCTAGAGTATCTCGTCCCCCCCTTGGACAGGGAGGCCTACATGGTCGACTGTACCTGTGGGGAAGGCGGGCATACCCATCTTTTCCTATCAACCTATCCTCAGTTGCAGGTTACCGGTCTGGATAGGGATACCGTTATTCAGACTAAGGCGATAGAGCGCATGCAGGAGTTCGGCTCCCGCTTTACACCCCGCAACATCTGGTTTGATGAGTTTTTTGCAGAGTATGAAGGGCCACAGCTCGATCTTGTGCTGTTTGACCTGGGAATTTCCTCCTTTCATTATGAAGAGTCAGAACGGGGTTTCTCCTTCAAGCGTGGGGAACTGTTGGATATGCGTCTGGACAAGGATGCCCCCATCAGTGCTCTCGATGTGGTGAACGGTTACCCGGAGGAGCGGTTGGCAAATGTCATCTTTCAGTTCGGGGAAGAACGATATTCACGCAGGATTGCACGCTCGATCGTGGAGAAGCGCAAGCTGGGCAAGATAACGCAAAGTGACGAGCTTGCCTCCATCATCTACAAGGCGGTCCCTTCAGGGTATCGCTATGGAAGGATCCACCCTGCAACCCGTTCGTTCCAGGCGATTCGCATTGAGGTCAACAGGGAACTGGATAGGATAGAACCTGCTATCAAGGGGGCCATAGACGCCCTTCGAAGTGGGGGAAGGCTGGCGGTCATCAGCTTCCACTCGTTGGAAGACCGCAGGGTGAAGTGGCTTTTCAAGGGCTTGGGGGAGGGCGATAACCCTACGATCAGGATCCTGACAAAAAAACCGCTGATACCAACAGACGCAGAGAGTTCGGAGAATCCTCCCAGCCGCAGTTCAAAGTTGAGGATTATCGAGAAGCTATAGTAATTGGAGGCTCTGGTATGGAACATGATTGGTATACCTCTGATCGAGATTACGTAAGGAAAAAACAAACCCATACTGTGGTACGGATGAAACAGGCCGCTATCATGCTCATGGTGCTTGCCATCATGGCCAGCATGCTCGTCCCTGTCTGGCAAAGTGCAGTGAACAGGGCCCTGGAAGTCGAGTACAGGACCCTTTCCTCATCGCTGAAGAATCTGGAGGAGCAGCAGAGGCTGCTTCGCTCCCAGATTGCACAGAAGACAATGCCCGAGGCCCTTGCTCAAGGGGCTTGGAGAGAGGACATACTCCTGCAGCAGATCGATGCCGATACGCTGGTTATGGTAGGTAGGAGAATCTGATGGCAAATGTAGGGGGCTTTTCCAACCAACGATTTCCGCTTGCAAAGGTCGCAGCCATGTGCGGTGGCCTTGTTGTGCGCCCCTCAGACTGCATTATTGAAGACGTTCAGATAGACTCCAGACAGTGTTCGTCGAATTCGCTCTTCTTTGCACTCGGGGGTACGAGAGAGCATGGCATCATGTACGTCGGAGATGCAGCCAAGCATGGCTGTAGTGCCGTTGTTGTCCCCGCCTCGGAAAAGGAGCGCGCCCTTGCAATGCTTAGGCCTTATGCGTGTGCTCTCATCCTTGTCCAAGATCCCCTGAAAGCACTGCAGAGCCTTGCACGTGAATACCGAAAGATGTTCACGCAGGTCACCAATGTCGGCATAACCGGCAGCTGTGGCAAAAGCACCACCAAGGAAGCCCTTGCTTCCATAACCCGGACACTGGGCAAGACTGTCAAGACACCGGGCAACCTGAACAGTGAGATAGGCCTACCTCTGAGCATCCTGCAGTTGGAGAACGATACCCAGTTTGGAATCTTCGAGATGGGTATCGACCATGTGGGGGAGATGGACAGGATGGTGGATATGCTCAAGCCCGACATAGGCCTGCTGACCAACATAGGCATCTCCCACCTTGAGAAATTTACCAGTCGATCGACAATCCTTGCAGAGAAAGGCAAGCTCTTTCATCCGAGGATGCAGATGGGTTTTGTCTCTGATGATTGTCCCTATACCCCCATCTTGGAAAAGAGGTCGAACCTCACCCTGAAACGGTATGGTATCAGCGATATGCAGGCAGTGGACAGGGGTATCGACGGATGGGACCTCACCTTTGAAGGGGAGCGCTTCCATGTCTCTTGTGTCGGTCGCCACCTGATCCGTGATGTGATGGGGGCTATTCAGGTAAGTCTCTCCCTAGGTGCCTCCAAAAGGAATATTGCAGAAGGCCTTGAGGGGTTCCGCCCGATGCAAGGGCGCTCCTCTGTGCATAAGAGTGGGGTCACTATCATAGACGACTCCTATAATGCAAGTCCCGACTCCACCTCCTCCATCCTGAGCTACCTCAAGGCCCTTGCGTGGAAGGGCGAGAAGAAAATCGTCCTCGGTCCCATGAAGGAACTGGGCACTGAGAGCCGAAAGGCGCACAATCTGGTTGCCAGACAGCTCTATGCCTCCCCGATGGGCTCTGCCTATCTGTATGGGGAGGAGATGAAGGGCGCCTATGACCTGCTGAAGAAGGGTGGATACGCCCCCCCCCTTTTCTATACTGAGGATTTTTGCGAATTGGAAAACCATGTGGTCAATGCGAGCCGGAAAGGGGATCTTTTTCTTCTCAAGGCTTCGAGAAGCGTGGCGATGGAGCGGTTGATACCCGCCCTGAGCCAGGTGGGCTAAGGGGAGAGGATGATGTTCCTAGAGATGGCTCTGGCCTTCAGCATAACATTTCTCATCTCGCTAGGCTTCATCAGATACGCCCCGGTGATCAAGGTGGCCATAAAACCCGAACTGGAGAGCACCCAGAGTGGTAAGAGGGGTACCCCCTCAATCGGCGGTCTGGCCTTTAGCATGGGTACAGCCCTGACTACCCTCATGTTTCCCCACCGTCTGGAGCGTACCGTCCTCCTACCCCTGTTGGGCCTGTTGCTGTTTGCTTCCATAGGAATGGTCGATGATATAGTCAAGGCACGTAAGGGCAATGGGGATGGTATACAGAGCCTGACCAAACTGGTCCTGCAAGCAATCGTAGCGGCCGTACTGCTGTTTCTCCTCAAGAGGAGCAACAGCCTCTCGAATAACATCATCCTGCCCTTTCTCAAGGGGAGGACTCTTTCACTGGGATGGGCTTACTACTTTTTTGCCCTGCTGTACATCCTGTACTTCGTCAATGCGGTGAACATCACCGATGGACTTGATGAGCTGGCAGCAGGGTCTTCGCTTCCTCTGCTGTTGCTTATAGCCCTTTTTTCCTTCAAGGCAAATGTATCCTTCTCAATGGCCCTTATCGCCTCACTTCTTGCGTTCCTCCTGTTCAACAAGAAGCCGGCCAGATATTTCATGGGGGACTGCGGTAGCCACGCTCTCGGTGGCTACATAGCGGTCTCAGCCTTGATGCTCAATGAAGAGGTGGTGTTGCTGATAGCCAGTGGTCTGTTCCTTGTGGAGTTTGCCTCCAGCCTGATACAGATCATAGCGATCAGGAGCACAGGAAAGAAGGTCTTCTCCATAGCGCCTCTTCATCACGCCTATGAGCTGAAGGGAGTTGCCGAACGAACGATAGTGGGTAGGTTCACCATGGTCTCCTGGTTCTTTGCCCTGTTGGGCCTTCTGCTGTTCCTGGGAAAAGGGAGGTAGGGTAGCGATGGATAGACGACAATCATACGATGACTGGCAGGCTACACAAGCTACGTTCAATGAGACAGGAGGCAATGCAAGTGCCTTCACCTTCTTGTGTGTGGTGGTCATCCTCATTGCCCTGGGTCTGATTATGCTCTACAGTGCCTCCTATAATGAGGCTCTGATCCACAATCTTCCCCACTACTATTTTTTCCAGCGTCAGATGATGTTTGTGCTCTTGGCATTGGTCTGTTCTGCTGTGATACGCTTTATGCCCCTCTCCTGGTTTCGCCATTTGGCTATCCCTATCGTCCTTATCTGCATAGGCCTGATGAGCCTTACCCTCTTCACCTCCTACGGCCAGGAACGGCTTGGGAGTCGCAGATGGCTACAAGTGGGAAATCTTCCTTCCTTACAGCCTTCAGAGCTGGTCAAGGTGGGAACAATTCTCCTTTTTGCCCGCTTCTTTACGAAGAAAAAGGAAGAAACTTCCTTCCTGGCACGCTTTGGCATGCCTATAGTGGTGGCCCTTCTTTTCTCTTTGATGATTCTCCTGCAGAAAGACTATTCCACCACCATCTTGTATCTGAGCCTGTGTGTTGCCCTGTTCCTGGTTGGAGGGATGAAGATAACGACGCTCCTGTTGGGCTTCGCCTTTTTCATTGTTCCGGCCATCGTTCTGATGCTCTCCCAACCCTATCGCGTCAAGAGGGTATTTTCCTTCTTCTTCTCGCATATTGACCCGGGTGGCATTAATTATCAGGTGACCAACTCCCTCAAGGCCATTGGTTCCGGAGGTCTTTTCGGGGTGGGGCTGGGAAATGGAATCTACAAGTTGGGCATCATTCCAGAGGTTCAGAGTGACTTCATCTTTGCTTCCATCTGCGAAGAGATAGGGTTTGTAGGGGCCGCCTTCATCCTAGCCCTTTTCGCCATGTTCGCAATCCTAGGCTACAATGCCTATCTCAGGATGCACAGCCGGGACCGGTTCCTCAGCTTCACTGCCTTTGGCATAACCACAATGGTCCTGTTGCAGGCCATCATCAATATAGCGGTAGTCACCGGCATGCTTCCACCAACGGGCATACCCTTGCCGTTTTTCAGCCAGGGGGGTACCAACCTCTTTGTGGTGATATGCCTGTGTGCCCTGCTCTATAGGATCTTGCTGATCTCCAGTGGGCGAATCCCCCTGGAGAAGAGCTCCCTCTCCCAACAGGTGCGTGAGGAATTTCTCTTTGACAACGAAACGGATGAATCATGAGAAGCTTTCGTGTTGAGTTCAAGATAGCGGCTCTTGTCCTGTTGGTGCTCCTCCCCCTTGCTTATTTCTCCCTATCGCATGTACCCTCCCTATACATAGATTCGGTCCTACTCAGCCTTTCCGAGGAGAAGATGGCCCCCCCCTATGCCTTGAAGGGTGCTCTTGCACAGTATAGGGGCAAATCACTGGTTTCCCTGTCCCTGAAGAAGGTCAGAAGGGAACTTGAATCACTGGCTCTTGTCGAATCGGTCAGGCTTGAGAAAAAGTTCCCCTCGACGTTGTTCGTCGAGGCAACCTTGGTCGGCACGCCGGCTTTGGTCCATGCAAAAAATGCCGAGGACCAGACAGAGGCGGTCTATGTCTTGCGTTCCGGAGCCTTGCTCCCGTTGCAGAGGGAGGACTGGACCCTGTTTGAGGACAAGGCTCTGAAGGTGGAGATTCCCCTTGGGTATGCCACCCTGATGGAAAAATATGGGGTGGATGCCGCATTTGGGCAGGTTATGGAGCTCGCTGCCTCACTTGAGGGAAATAGCACCTTGATAACTCGTATCAAATACGATAATAATAGCAGTAACAGCTTTGGGAAGATGGTATTGGAACTCTCCGCTTTACATGTCCAGATTTGGTTGAGGGAGCCTGTCTCAGCAGCACAGGTCACCCAAGCCATACAACTGGTCCAGGAGGATCAGAGAGAGTCGCTTTCTTTCCTCAGGGAGCAGATCATTCGCTATGACCTCTACAAAGGGGCCATGGTACGTAGGAAGTAGGGCAGTCCATAAGGGGGGTTGTGTCAATGGCAGGTGATAAAATGCTGATGGGGCTGGATATAGGTTCAAGCCGGACCAGGTGTGTGATAGGTTCGGTGAGCCGGGAAGGTCTGCTTATGGTCGACAGCATCTGCGAACGCCCCAGTGAAGGAGTGCGTTCGGGCACGATTGTAAATATTGAACAGACACTGAAGACCATCCAGTCCGTGGTTAACGAGGCGGAGCTGCAGGCAGGATCGGAGATCGCTGAGGTGATCATAGGAATCGGAGGGGAACATATCGTCGGGATCGCAAGTACCGGGGTGGTTGGCATCAACAGCAAGGACCAGGAGATCAAGCGGGAGGATATCTTTCGCTCACTCGAGGTTGCACGGGCTTTTGAACTGCCTCAGGACAGGGAGATCCTCCATACCTTGGTCCAGGACTTCCAGATTGACTCGCAGGTGGGTATCAAGGATCCCATCGACATGCTGGGCCACCGCCTGGAGAGCAGGGTGCTCATAGTCACCGCCTCCTCGGCCATCTGCCAGAACGAGCGCAAATGCATACAGCGATCGGGTCTGGGTGTCCAACGCCTGGTCCTGCAGAGCCTGGCAGACTCTGAGGTGGTACTCAGCTCCGAGGAGAAGGAGATGGGGACCATCCTCATCAACATAGGAAGTGGCATCACTGACATCATCGCCTACTCCAAGGGCTCGCCGGTGTATACCGGAGGGGTTAACCTGGGGGGAGAGGCGGTTACAAGTGACATTGCCTACATACTGAATAAGACCCGTGCGGTGGCCGAACAGATCAAGTGCGAGTTCGGGCACAGCTATGTACCTTCGGTATCGAGTGAGGAGATGGTGATCATCCCTCAGGTGGGGGGCCTTCCTTCCATCAGGATGCCTAGGAAGGAGCTGAGCAAGGTCATTGAGCCACGCATGGCTGAGATATTCTCCCGTTTGCAGAACGATCTGGAGAAGGCAAATGTCCAGGGTGGATTCGGAGGAGGCGTGGTTCTCGTAGGTGGAGGGGCCCTGCTCAGCGGGGTGACCGAGCTTGCAAGTGAGATATTCCGTCTTCCTGCCCGTCTGGGATTCCCAGAGGCCATAGGAGGCCTCGACCGTTCCTACATAAGCCCGATGTATACGACTGTATTGGGCCTTCTCAAGAGTGAAGCTAAGAAGGTCAGGGAGACCGCTCCCAAAGCTAGGTCGCTCAAGCCTAGGCAACGGCACAAAGAGAGTGGGGTGGCCTCGAAGGTCAAGAGTTTCTTCAGAACGTTGTTTTAGATATACGAGCCTGGTGGCAAAAAAGGATTAGATATGGATTTCGGAATGTTTGAAGTGGAAGACATGGTACATGATGAGCAGGCCTCTGCAACGGTAATCAAAGTCGTCGGGATCGGTGGTGCAGGGGGCAATGCGGTCAACCGCATGATCGCCAGCGGCCTGAAGAAAGTGCACTTTATTGCGATGAATACTGACATGCAGGCTTTGCAGCGCTCCAATGCCCAGGTGAGGATTCCCCTTGGCAAGGAGCTTACCGGCGGCTTGGGGGCAGGAGGCATTCCGGAGGTTGGGGAGAAGGCTGCCCAAGAGAGCAAGGATGATATCCGTCGTGAGATGGAAGATGCCGACATGGTCTTCATCACAGCTGGCATGGGAGGTGGCACCGGTACGGGAGCCGCCTCCATTGTCGCTGAAATAGCAAAGAGCTGTAATGCCCTGACCGTAGCGGTGGTCACCACCCCGTTTGCCTTTGAAGGGAAGAAGAAGCTCCTCCTGGCTCTGGCCGGCATCGAAAAGCTGCGCAAGCAGGTCGATACCCTGATCATCATCCCAAACCAGTACCTTCTGAAGGTGGTGGAGAACAACACCCCGATCAAGCAGGCCTTCCTCATGGCCGACGAGGTGCTCTACATGGGCGTGCAGGGCATCAGCGAGCTCATCACCGAACCTGGTGAGATAAACATCGACTTTGCCGATGTGCGAACCGTCATGAAAGGCAAGGGTGATGCCCTGATGGGCATCGGCTTTGGTGAGGGTTCCAACAGGGCTGTCGATGCTGCCAGGCAGGCAGTGAGCAACCCTCTTCTGGAGAATGCCTCCATAGAGGGTGCGACAAGCGTTCTGGTCAATCTCTCCGGCAGTGACACCCTCACGTTGCAGGAGTACCAGGATGTCGTTGAGATCATCACCGAGAAGTGTGCCGAAGATGCCCTGATCATTGCAGGTCAGGCCTTCAATCCAGAGCTTGGGGACCGAATCAAGGTTACTGTCGTAGCTACGGGCTTTGAGCGCAAACCTGAGGTCAACGGGAGTGAGATTTCCGACATGGACCTGATTAAGCGTCGGTATGCCTCAACTGCAAAAGGTAGGGAAAAGGACGAAAGTCTAGCGGCGGATGCCCACAAGGAAGATCTCGATGCGGGCTCCATACAGGTGAACCGCTGGCAGGACCTGCAGAAGCAAATCAAGAAGGTACCCGATGGAAAGGACGACTACTCGATCCCAGCAGTACTGCGCTATTCCAGAAAATCTGAAGAGAAATAAGGATGTCCAAGGAAACCGACCAGGCGTTGCTTGAGGAATACCTCGATTACCTCCTCTTGGAGCGACGTTTGAGCAAGGCCACCATTGAGGTGTACGCCCGACAGGTCAGCTTCTTTTTTGCAGGCATCACAGAGGCTATTGAAACCATACAACCATCAGCGATTGAGCACTACCTGGTCGTCTCGGCAAAACAGAGGGGGAACACTGACCGCACGGTGGCGAGGAACCTCTCTGCCCTGCGTTCCTTTTTCGTCTACCTGCAAAAGCAGAAGATCCGCGAGGACAATCCCCTTGAGCAGCTGAACGCCGCCCGAAGGCCCAGTGATGCCCCCACCTATTTCACCATCGGGGAGGTCGACCTGCTTCTCGAATCAATCGGGACAGATACCCTCCTAGGGAAGCGGGACCGCACTATCTTTGAACTGATTTACTCCTGTGGCCTACGAATCAGTGAGGCCTGTGACCTCAAGGTAGGCGACTATACCAAGGGAAATCTCCGGGTGCTGGGCAAGCGCAACAAGATGCGCCTCGTTCCCGTCGGGGAGGTGGCCTCTACTGCACTTGACCTCTATCTGGCAGAAGTGAGACCTGCCTTGGTGAAAGCCAGGGCAACTGAGCAGACTCTCTTTGTGGGAAGGCGGGGCAAGAAGCTTACCCGCCAGGCAGTCTTCAAGCGATTCGGGCAGTATGCCAAGCCCCTTGGACTTGAAGGCAAGGTGCATACCCTGCGCCACAGCTTTGCAACCCACCTGCTCTCAGGGGGGGCTGACCTTCGTAGCGTGCAGGCCCTGCTTGGTCATAGCGATATCCAGACAACCCAGATATACACCCACATAGAGACCAGTGGCCTCAAGAGGTCCTATGATGCCTACCACACCCTAGAGGAAGAACAAACCTGATGAGCATCCTCTTCGTCCTCTGTCCCATCATAGCCATCGGGGCCATCATCGATGCCATAGCAGGTGGTGGCGGCCTCATTACCCTCACAGCCTATGTTGCGGTAGGGCTCCCTCCCCAGATCGCTTTGGGTAACAACAAGTTCGCTGCAGCAAGCGGTACCACCATCGCCTGTTACCGTTATATGCGCAAAGGCCAAGTCGACTGGAAGGTCGGCACGCTGGCCATCCTTTTCTCCTTGGCTGGGTCCTCGTTTGGATCCTACCTTGCCACCCGCTATGCCGATGCGTACCTGCACTACCTGTTGCTAGCCCTGGTCCCTGCCATCGCTGTCTTCATTATGCTCAAACCTGACTTTGGCCAGGCCAAACCGATGCCTACCAAGTATTCCATCCCCCTGTCTGCAGTTGCAGGACTCCTCTTGGGTGCCTATGACGGGTTCTTCGGACCCGGAACCGGGATGTTTCTTACCATCATCTTCACCTCGGTCCTGGGACTGGACCTGCTCATTTCCTGCGGGACAGCGAAGGTGGTCAACCTAGCCTCCAATGTGGCGGCCCTGGTAACCTTCATGCGTTTTGGAAGCATAGACTATGCCATTGCCATACCCTGTGCCTTCAGTGCGATCATAGGCGGCTACATAGGCAGCGGCCTGGCCATACGAGGCGGGGTAAAGGTCATCAGACCGGTCATGCTCCTTGTGCTGGCCCTGTTGCTGCTGAAGGTAGTAGCCTCGACCTTCTCCCTGTTCTGAAGCGACAAGGGCAGGCCTTCCCCTTAGGGGTGTATGAAACTATCCTTGTTGCTAGCCATATCAGTGCTACCCCTCACAGGACCTCAGATGCTCGACCTTGCCAGACAGAACCCCAATGCACAAGAGATACAGGACAGGTTTCCCTGTCATTGGTTTCCCTCTAGGGTCGCAAGGATGCAGGCATTTCTCTCGAATAGGGGCAATGCAAATACTCTCAACCATGTGGTGTTCCTCGGTATGGAGGAGTATCCTCTTTTACTGTCTGAGGAAGAGAACCCTCCCTTCAGGATTTTCTATAGGGGTAGGTTGCCCAGCAAAGACGAGCAATTGCTTTCTATCTGCGGAACCCGCAAGGCAGACCTTGCAGGGGAGAGCGCCTCCTATGCCCTTGCCCTCGAAGCTGGGGCGAACAGGGTCTCTGTGGTGACCACCCATAGCCAAGGCATTGATAGGGCCGCCCTCTATGCCGCAAGTGATGGGGGCTTTCCAGCCTTTGTCCCTTGTGACTGCGGGCTGGACACCCCTAGGGTCTTGCAGAACCGACTGCTGGGGGGGATGAACCTCCTGTCAGCGTTTGAACCCGATGACAAGGCCTTACGCTTCAGGTGCCTTTCTCGCAATGTCCTTACTGCCGCCCTTTCTCCCCTGTTGGTGGTTGTAGAGGCGCCAGTGCGTTCAGGGGCTCTGCACTGTGCCTGTCTTGCTTTGGATATGGGCCGTGAGGTGGTGGTTCACCACAGTGGCCTGCGTGACCTGCCCTGGTGCGGGGGGACACGTCAGTTGGCACAGGAGGGCTGTCCTGTAGTGGGTGGGTACCCTGAGATAGCGAGCTTCTTGGGCTATCGGAAGGACAGAAGCATCACACCCCCAAAAAAGTATGGTCCGCTATACCGGTATGGCAACTCATGCTATAGTCTAACTAATGAAACATGAGGACCAAGAGGTGGTTGGAGCCTTCCTTGACTATCACAGGCATATCAAGGGATCGAGCGAACATACCATAAAGGCATATGCATCCGATCTGGGTAAGCTTGCGCTTTTCTTACAGGGTTATGCGCTTACCCTGTTGGAAATGCAGGCCCCTGATGCCCGTCTCTATGTGCGCCACCTCACCTCTGGACAGCCATACAGCGAAGCTACGGTAAACAGGATGCTCAGCAGTGCCCGTTCATTCTATGCCTATGCACTGAGGAATGATTTGGTGCAGGTAAACCCCTTCTCCCTCATATCCCTGAAAAAGAGCCGTTCGAGCCTTCCCTCCGTGCTGACAGTCTCTGAGGTGGTGGAGTTGTTATCACTATGCTATGAGGATTTTCCCTCCACACGGAACATGCTGCTCTTCAGTATGCTCTATGATACGGGCTGCCGGATAAGTGAGGCCCTGGGCATCACAGAAGGGGATGTCTCGAACAAGGATAGACAGATCCGGGTGATGGGCAAGGGCAAGAAGGTCAGGTATGTATTCTTCACCGCAAGGACGCAAGGGCTCCTGCAGTATTATCTTTCGTTGAAACACTCCCTGTTTGGAAAAACAGAGCGATTGTTTTGCTCTGATTCAGGAAAACAGTTGCCCCAGAGCACAGTTGGTAGTATTTTTGCAAGGTATAGACAGACACTTGGGTGGCAGAAGAGCTTTACTCCGCACGTGTTGCGGCATAGCTATGCTACCCATTTGCTAGACAATGGTGCTGATATCCGCCTGGTACAGGAACTGCTTGGACATGCAAGCATCTCAACCACCCAGATATACACCCATGTATCACAGAAGCGGCTGGCTAAGGTCTATGCAGCATGCCACCCGCATGGAAGGAAACAGAATGAGTAGTTTTAAAGGGACGACGATAGTAGCTGTCCGTAAGAATGGAAAGGTCGCCATAGCCGGAGATGGTCAGGTAACCGCAGGGGATACAATTCTCAAGTCGAATGCCCATAAGGTACGAACCCTTTTTGACGGAAAGGTCATCACGGGGTTCGCAGGGACCACCGCCGATGCCTTTACGCTTTTTGAGCTGTTTGAAGTGAAGCTGAAGCAGTACAACGGGGACCTTACCCGGTCGGCTGTAGAGCTTGCCAAGCAGTGGAGGACCGACAGGCAGTTGCGACAGCTTGAGGCTATGATGCTTGTCAGTGACGGTACCAAGATATTTCTTATCAACGGGGCAGGGGATGTCGTTGACCCCGAAAGGGATGCCATAGGGATCGGAAGCGGAGGAAACTACGCTCTGGCCGCCGCGTTGGCCTACCTGGAATCAGCTCCTGAGCTCAGTGCTAAGGAGATCGCCGTCAAGAGTGTGGAGATTGCCGCAAAACTCTGCATCTATACCGATGACTCGATAATTGTCAAGGAACTGTAACAACATGCCATATAGTGTGACCAAGAAACTCGATGAGATGAAACCCAAACAGATCGTCGAGGAACTGAACAAATACATCATCGGACAGGACAAGGCCAAGCGGACCATTGCTGTGGCCATCCGCAACAGAACCCGCCGCAAGCGCCTGCCCGACAACATTCGTGATGAGGTCTCTCCGAAGAACATCATCATGATAGGGCCTACAGGGGTGGGTAAGACCGAGATCGCCCGGCGTATTGCCAAGCTTTCCAATGCGCCCTTCATCAAGGTCGAGGCTACCAAGTACACCGAAGTGGGGTATGTAGGCCGGGATGTCGAGTCCATCATCCGCGACCTGATGGGGATAGCCGTCCAGCAGGTGAAGACCGAGCTTGCCGAAGCTCAGGCTGAGAAGGTATCAGCACGCGTTGAAGAGCGGTTGCTTGACCTGTTGCTTCCTTCAATTGGAAACGACCCTGATGTATCAAAAGACATAACCCCAGCAGGCATACCCTACACCGACAGCAAGCATATAACGCGTGAGAAGTTCCGAACAATGCTCAGAGAAGGCAAATTCGATGAACGTGAGGTCGAGGTGAATGTGCAGAGCCGCAAGAAGGTTGGCATTGAAGTCTTCGGACAGGCTAACATGGAAGACCTGCAGGATGCCATGCAGAGCCTTGGTTCCATATTTGGTGGTGGCAAGGGCCATGCACGCAAGCTTACCATAAAAAGGGCCAGGGAGATCTTCACAGATGAGGAGACCGAGAAGGCTGTAGACACCGACCGCGCCGTTGATGAGGCGAAGGAACGTGTCGAGCAGATGGGCATTGTCTTCATTGATGAGATCGACAAGGTAGCAAAGACCGGCGGCTCATCCGCAGGAGGTCCTGATGTATCCCGTGAAGGTGTGCAGCGAGATATCCTTCCCATCGTGGAAGGGACCAGCGTCGCCACCAAGTGGGGAATCATCGATACCACGCACATCCTCTTCATAGCCAGTGGTGCCTTTCATGTATCAAAGCCTAGCGACCTGATCCCTGAATTGCAGGGACGTTTTCCCTTGCGTGTCGAGCTTGATGACCTTACCGCTGCTGATTTCTACAGGATCTTGACCGAACCTGCCAATGCGATCACAATGCAGTACAAGGAGTTGCTCAAGACCGAAGGGGTGACCATCATCTTTACCGACGATGCAATACGACGCATCAGCGATATTGCCTATGAGGTGAACAACACCAATGACAACATCGGGGCAAGAAGGCTCTTCACCGTCATGGAGAAGTTGCTCGAGGAGCTCTCCTTCAGCGCTGATGAGCTCAGCGGTCAGGAGATTACCATCACCGATGCGTATGTCGATGAGCGCCTTGGGGATGTGATCCAGAACCAGGACCTTTCGAAGTTCATTCTCTAACCAAGGAGTCTTTGTGGAATTTCTCACCCTTGATGCACAAGATTACGAAACTGCACTCAAAGAGGCCCGTACAGTGTACGGGACCTCTGTGCGTGTACATACCCGTAAGGATTACCAGATTAAGAAGGGCTTGAAGAAGCTGAGGCGTTGCACGATTACCTTCTACCTGGTCAGGGAGAAGCCTCTCGATGAAGAGACCCTCCAAGACCTCTTGTCCAGTAGAGAAGATACTGGAGAAAGTGAAGACACAGAGAAAATTGAAAGAATCGAACGAGATGATGGTTCAAATCTCATTGGTTCTCCCATAGAAAGCAGTGAGCACCAACAGCGGCTTCTGAAAGATCTGCTTGAGGAGAATGACTTTGCAGAAAGCTATATCCAAGAGGCGATTTCCAGGCTATGTACGGACAGGCAGTTTGGAACCCTCGAGGAACTTGAGATGGCCGTACTTGAATATATCATAGAGGGTGTGACGATCAACCATGGCCAGTACACCAAGCCCAAGCAGTTCTTTGTCCTCCTGGGCCCCACAGGGGTGGGTAAGACCACAACCCTGGTAAAGATGGCCCTGTTCTACCAAAAAAGCCTGTATGAAAAAGAAAAGCAGAAGGTCGCCCTGCTATCCCTTGATTCCTATAGGACAGGGGCGACCAACCAGATAGAGCTGTTCTCCAAGGATTTTGGCCTTGATCTCTTTCATGCCCATAGTGAAGAGGAGCTGTCAGAATTGCTTCCCACCTTGGAAGGGTATTCCTTGGTGCTGGTAGACACCATGGGCAAGAGCGCCAACCAGGGGGAGCTTTCCCTGCATCTGAAGAGCCTGCTTAGGGTCTTGCCCCAGAAGGAATGTAGCTACGCTCTGGCGGTTAGCGCCTCCCATAAGAATAGGGACCTTGAGCGCTTTGTAAAGCTGTTCTCCTCGTATCCGTTGGAATCTATGGTAGTTACCAAACTTGATGAGACTGAAGACATCGGTAATGTCTTGAGTGTAAGCAAGAACAACGACCTTCCGCTCCTGTTTTTTACCAATGGGCAGAAAGTCCCTGAAAACCTGCTGAAAGCAACGAATGAGGCCATGCTTTCGTATCTGCGTGGGTTTGCCCTCGATCTTCAGGCGCTCAGCCAGAACCAGAATACGAGTAACCATACTCTATAGGAGTGGTATGCCTGGTCTCCAGAGAGTCAGAAACAAGAAACTAGATCCGAGAATACTCACTGGCATGTGCCTTTGAACCGAGAAGGCAACCACCTGGTGATGGTTCACTGGGTGGGTAACAAAGACCTACCGCTTGTCTGAGCGATCGCTCACAACCTTTCCCTGGCTGACCAGCGACTCTATGATTTTGCCAATGGCAGGGGAGGCGATATTGCTTCCCCACTGGGTGTCTCCCTTGGGATTGCCAGCACCTACATAGATGATGTACTTGGGCTTGTCCAAGGGGACTATTGCAAGTGTCGATGCAAGGACAGTCCCATCCTCATAGCTATTTGTCTCAGGATTCATAATCTGCGAGGTGCCGGTCTTAGCCCCGACGCGCACTCCCTCCACTGCCGCTGATCTGGCAGTCCCCCCACTTTTGGTGGCATCTTCCATAGCGAGAAGGATTGCATCTGCAACTCCAGCTGAAATTGCCCGGTCAATGACAGTGCGTTCGCGCCTGTAGAGAACCGAGGTGTCGTTGGCATCACTGCGTTTGAGGATGAGATGCGGTTGGAGCACCTCCCCCCCATTGGCAAACGCAGTTGCGCCAACACTAAGATGCAGGGCAGTGGTGGAGAGTTCCTGCCCGAAGGATATGGTCGCCTCCGACCTTCCTGACCAAGTTGAGGGATCTGCGATGTATGAGCGGGTCTTGGAGGGGAGGCTGATGTCATAGCTGGAGTTGAAGCCGAAGCGATTCAACGTTTCATAGAACAGGTCAGCGTCGGTCTGCATCGCCCAGTGTGATATTGCTCCGTTACAGGACTTTGCTATCATGGTGTTTGGGGTTACTAAGCCGTGGGGGGAGGTGCATACAATGGTGGCATTGGCATTCTTACCCATGCTGAAGGTGTAGGACCCGTCGCACAGGAAGGGTTCGTCCAGGTCTGCCTGGCCTGCTTCCATGACTGTAGCCAGACTGAATACCTTGAATACCGATCCCGGTTCGTACAGGTAGTTTGCCACGTGGTTGCGCTTTTGGTTTTCCGTCGACTTTGCGAGGGCATTGGGGTCGTACCAGGGATAGCTGCTCATGCCCAGGATATCCCCATTCTGTGCATCGAGTACAATGGCGACAGCGTAGTCGGGGTTGTGCTCATCAGCAATATTCTGCATCTGTACGTCCAAGAGGTACTGTATGTCAATGTCCAGGGTCAGGGTTATGTCCTGCCCGTAGGTCGACTCTTCCGTACCGATTGCAGGGTAGGGGTTCAGAAAGGCTTCCTGGGTAAGCTCCACCCCTTCTGACCCTTCGTTGTCAATGTTGGTGAAGCCTATGGTCTGGGAAGCATGGAAGGATGCGGGGTAGTCGCGTCCCATACTCTTCACCACCGATACCTGTTTGGTCAGGGAGGTCCTCTTCAGTTCCGCGAGGAGAAGCGGGACTTGGTTAGGATCAATTTTTTTCTTGATCTGTGCATAGGTGGTGTAATTTCCTGCCTGCATCTCTATCTGCTGTGGGCTCATTCCTACAAAGGGTGCTACGACCTCCGATACTAGAGGAAGGTCGTCTATCATTGTCAGATGAAAATAGACACCCCAATACGGGGTTTGGATGGCAAGAATTTTGCCGTTTCGGTCGTAAAGGGTCCCCCTTACCACCTCTTCGGAGATAACGGGATTCTCGTATGTCTTCCTCTGTGGGCTTTGGCTATGGATGACAAAGCCTATCCTAATGAGTAGAATTAGGAGCAGTATCAGTGTTAGGGAGAGGAAGAACCGGTAATATGATCGATTTGGACTGGTATCCATGATTTATTTATATTACTATGTAGGAAAGGTAATGTCGAGTTATGGCTAAAGACAACTATGATGATATGATGGATAGATCTAAAAAAAGGTCTTCTCGGGGTGGGACCTATGATAGGCCTTCAAGGGGGCTTGTCTGGACTATTGCCCTGGGGATAGCTATCTGTATCGTCGTGATAATTGTCTGGTACCAGTTCTTCCCCAACAACCCTGAGCGTGGTGAGGCCAGTGCCCTGGCCACTGAGGCAATTGCCAAGAAAGTTGAGCAGGTCGCTGATGCCCCGGAGGTTCTCCCCCCTACTGCAATCAATGTCGACCAGAAGGCCCCAACGCCAAATGCCTCTGATACCGTAGGGCCTGACAACCAGGCAAGGTCCTTAAGCGACACCAAGCCAATGTCAGCGACCAGCTCAAAGACAGTGCAGTATGCCCAGCATGCTGTTGCCGAGGGAGAGGACCTGAACAGTATTGCAGCGCTATACAGTCTCAAGACACAGACACTCATCAGTGTAAACCAGATACGAAATGTTCAGGCAGTGAAACCGGGGATCTCTCTGGAAATTCCCGACCGTGATGGCCAGTTATATACGGTTAGGGAAGGTGACATGCTTTCCACCATAGCAAGGAAATATAGCCCTAACCTGGGGTGGAAGACCTTGCAGGAGCTCAACGGGCTCAAGAGCGAGAACCTTTCAGTAGGGCAGCGTCTGTTCATCCCTGACACCTCAAGCCAGTCCTTGATACAGATGACGGACACATCCCCCATCCAGTTCCAGAAACCCGCCCAGGGTTCAATAGTAGCTCTCTTCGGCCAACCCCACACGAACCCCGCTACAGGGGTGAGAGAGTCCCTAAATGGCATCCTCATAGAAGGAAGCCCAGGCTCCGCAGTTGTCGCCTCAGCTGCTGGTAACGTAGTGAGCGCCGGCAATGAAGTGAAGGGCAGGGGAAAGTTCGTGGAACTTAGCCACGAAGGTGGCTATCGAAGCACGTACACCCACTTGGAGAATGTTGAGGTAAAGATAGGCATGACCCTCTCTAAGGGTGAGGTCATCGGCAGCATCGGTACCAGTGGCACCTCCTATGACAAGCCGACACTCTTCTTCAGCATAGAGCAGTCAGGAATTGCTCTCGACCCTTCGCAGTTCTTCTAGGCCGCAAAGAATGGGGTATCCGACATGCTGGATACCAAGACAGAGAAAGCGTATGACCTTGGTACAACCCCCTCATCACACAGGCACGGACGAGAACAAATCCCTATCCTTCCACCTTCCCCCTTGGATTGGCTCCTGATTCCAACCGAGGGGTTTGGAAAACAGTATCTTGATGCTCAGAATCCTGATGGGCATTGGGGAATATCCTACTATCATCCAAAGTGGACCTCAACGCATTACACGCTTCTCGATCTGAGGAATCTGGAGGTTCCGTCCGATACCCTTGCTTGCACAAGCATGGTGAGAAGAGCAAAGCCACGAATTTCTCTTGAGAGGTCTAGAACTCAATGGCAGGTTTTTCAAGCTTATGTTCCCGTATCGTTACAGTACGTTACGCTCATTGGAGTATCTCTCAGCAGCAGAAAGGGTTCTCCAACCCTATCGGAAAGAAGTGCTGGCTTGGATACAGGCCAATGCAGAGGGGCAAAGGTTTGGAATCTGGAAGGTTCACTTTATCATGGAAGAGAAGCAGGCACCAAGCCGTTGGGTCACCTTGAAGATGCTCCTGATACAGAAGAGACTTTCGGAAGTATGGGACATCTGCACTTGTTTGGCTGAGGCTATTGAACTATGGCAAGAAGGAATCAGAGAGGGATGGTCTTGCATACGTAAGGGAAAAAATCCAAGCATTAAAGTAAAGATTTACCAAACAAAATCAGACGATGGATTCACGCGCTTATGCATGGGTCTTCGTTTGTCTGCTGTACGTACTAAATAGATTCTAGTTAACAAGTTAAATGCAATATAAAGAAATAATTTGATTGATTTTATTAGAAAAATATCCATCCCTCAAGAGTACAGAGAAAGAACTGGTCAAGTAAGAATATTGCATTACCTTAGGTAAAGTCCTATTAAAACACTTTATTTATATCTTGATTTTATCGATAAAGGGATATACATTTATACATCTATTCAAGTATTTCTCGTTTTAGGAGTTTTCTTATGAAAAAAAGTATCAGCGTAGTAATTCTTGTTTCCATCGTCCTCGTGCTTTCCTTCGCTATGATGGGTTGTTCAAAACCAGCCCCTGCACCGACAGCTACAGTAGCAGCTGCTGCAAAGGCCCCTGTTTCTGACGGATCTGCAGATTTGAAAATCGCTTACCAGGTTAACCTTGCAAAAGCTGACGCAGACAATTATTTCTCTTTCACCGGTAACATCCGTTACATGGCAGTAGAGAAAGACCAGGCTGATGAAGTGACCGGTGCTTCCCTCCTTGGTTCAACACATCTGTTCCATGCCTATCTGTACGATGTAGAAGGCAAGACCACTTTGTCCAGTGGCCTTCGCGGCTTGTTCCTCTTCGGGGTAAACCCGTTCACCCAGATTGGTACGGACAATCTTAATGCTTCCAAGGCAGACGATGGTACGATTACCATCCAGTATGCCCATCGTGGAACCGCTTACCGTATTGTCACCGACAAGAGTGGCAAGCTCAGCTTCCCCAACGGGTCTTTCGAGAGTAGAGCAATCGGGTACATCGCTGGAGGCGCACCACAGGTCATCAGCAAGGATTTCTCAGCTGACGGGACTTCTGCAACTGTTGACTGGGCCAAGGTTTGGGACAGCAAGGTTGCTAGCGGAAAGTTGGTTGACGACAAGTCCACCAAAAAGACCGGTGATATCGGCAAGAATGCTGATGATCCTGCCTCAATGTACTATTTCGATGGGGAACTGATGGTAACCCTCGAGAACGACATCCTTGGTATCAACGGTACCTTGACTTCTGTCGGTCGTTAATTCATCGTCTCGGTAACAAGCATGGAGGCCTTCCCAGAAATGGGGAGGCCTCCATGCTTGTACGGTACTAGTGATCATGCAGAGGATCTGGGAGTAACCCTTTGTATGTTTCTATTTTGTACGTACATTAATGAGCCTTCCAGATTAAATATATGGATGTGGGATTCCCGAAAAGTTCCCATCGAGATACTGTTTCCTGAAATTGGTCACGTTCCTAACACCTTCGAAGTCTGATACCCGTCTGAAAGTTGTTCCTCTCTTCAAGGTCCTATTCACAATTCCAATCTCAGATACTCTCATCATATCTTGCTCCATGATATCTGTATTATGTGTGGTAAAAATCAGCTGCGCATTCGATGTGTTGTATCTCTTGTCTTTGAACATCCTCACAATCTCTGCAAACAGATACGGGTGAAGTGAGTTTCCTAACTCATCTATAACGAGTACGTTTCCCCTTCTTAGTGCTGTTAATACGATTCCTAGCAAACATGCAACTCGCTGTGTACCAAGGGATTCTTCCTTAAAATTAAATTGTACATCGTTTCCAAGAACATCTTTGTGATATGAATTAATCTCAGTTGTCGTGATACTATTGTTTGAGATACTGACTTCATACTTGTTTTCTTGAAACGCTTTGAGCTCTTTATTCAATTCATCTTGCTTGTACTCCATACGTGTAATATCAATATCCAACTTTCGGAGAATCGTAACAATATCTTCAAAGGCTTTTTGCATCCCTACATCGCCGTTAGTTTTCGCCAATCTGACTAATCCTAAAGTAAATGGGAAGTTATTATTAGCATACACTTCAAGATTATTAGTGATATAGCTATATGCAATTGTCATAGAGTCATCTAATCCTGCATAGTTCTTCCCAACTACGGTGATGAACGGGGTTCGAAACTGCCGTTCTTCATTCAGGCATTCTACCGAGAATATGGTGTCTAGCTTTTTGGATGGGTATACTTCGGTAGCCAACTCAGTGAAATTAGTGATCCTGTTTTTAATTGAAAATACACACTCAGAATCTTTCTCAAGCCTCTCATTGACAATCTCTTTGCTGTCAATTTCTAAAATGTAGCGGAACTTTCTGCCTTCTTTTATAAAATCCAGTGCATAGGAGGTACTATCGTTATTGGGATGTAATTTATTTGGCGAGAAAGATTTTGGGTCGTATTTGCTATTAGTAATCTGAGTAAGTGATGAGAAGGCTTTAATAATGTTGGATTTTCCCGAGGTATTCGCACCATAAATAGCTAAACAAGGAACAGTTCGAGTCATATCTTCTTCTAGAAAGGGTTGCAATTCCATCTGTTTATAACCATTTGGAGCCTTTTTCTCAGCATACGTCAGGGGAATTGTGAGATCAAGAATTGATCTGCTATTTTTTATTTGGAAAGATACTAACATACATACTCTCCTTTTGTGCTTTTTTATAGTATCGTGTTATGTATTGAGAAAGTCAAGATAAACAAAAAAAATGCTTATCTTGCTACAATATCAGGTCTACAATCCATATGCCAGGAATACTCACCAGCGACAGCGTCTTCTGATGATGATGGTAGAAGTAGACGGTGCTGAAGTTCAGCTGCATAGCTATCTGGTCTCAACCTAGGAAGGTAAGGTAGTCCCTCTCTAGCAGGATTTCACCCTCCCTGCTAGAGTGGTTGCGTATCGACTGCGAAAGAACCAAGCTATTCTTCAATCTGAGCCCTTACTATCGAGAAGGAGCACAAGTGAAGGAAAGACCTTTTGTTCGCGATAGTGAGGATGGTTCAGGCTTCCTCCAATAAGAAAGCGAATTAATTTAAAAAGCTTTAGCGCTGTGCACCTTCGGCCCTGGATGCAGGACTGATGCCCAATGGGAAGCGCTGCTTCCCGATAGGATTGAACTTGCAAAGCTGAGCGTGATCCGTACAAGGCGTCTAGATGCGAAACCAGAACATGGAAGGACCTTTGCCTACAACTTTGTAGGTGCCACTAGGTAAAGCTTTCAATCCGTACCCCCTTGAGCAATGCCAACAAACCGTTTGGTAAGCTTATCTCAATCTTAGAGCCGCAATACTGTACTACCAACTTCTGTTCTTCAGAGGTAGGCTTTGGCAAGGGTTTTCCCAATTTGACAAAATCCATGGTTGGCCCGCTCTTCTTTCTTGGTATACATGGTGTAACACATCGAATACTTCTCCATGAATGAATTTTGCATTCAGTCTAATGCCGGAGGCGTTTCTTTAAAATATCGATTTATAGTCCGATTACGTTCTTAGTACCTATTACAATCCTGTCCCAATCTCTAATTAGTAAGGATGCAAGTATTGACGGAGAAGATGATCCTGCCTCAATGTACTATTTCGATGGGGAACTGATGGTAACCCTCGAGAACGACATCCTTGGTATCAACGGTACCTTGACCTCTGTCGGTCGTTAATTCCCCAACGAAGCGAGAGTAGCGGAAGCATTAATATGGTTCAATTACCGAGCGAGTGCCGGGAAAGCAAGGTGAGATACGTGAGCCCCTTGGGGCGGAAAAGGAGGCAACGCCTCCTCTTTCCAGGGCTTGCCCTGGGGTATTGATACCTTTCATTACCCATCTCAGTAATGGACATGGAGGCCTTCCCAGAAATGGGGAGGCCTCTTACCATGTTCGTGGTCTAGAAGTGGATACAAGGAATTTTCGCTTGGCAAAATTTACTTTTAACAACAGCAAAACTTCTCGGACTGTATGCAACACAGTCAGAAGCCTTGAGAGCGATAGTAGTAGAGAATGCATACTAGGTATACCTATCGATGCAAGGGGGCAGATCAGTAGTTTTTCTAAGCTTCTCACATAGATCCAAAAAAAATAAATGAGGTACGATGAATTCATGCTAACATTAAGGAAAGGAGCACTCCTACCGATGAAGATAGCCATTTTTTTCTTTTCCAGTTCTGGAAATACCTGGAGGATTGCAAAACAAATCAGCGACACATTCAAGCTAGAAGGTGCTCAGGCCAATATCTACAATATAGAAACCATTCCTGCAGATGAATTGCTAAAAGCCCTACACAAAAATGATATCCTGGGATTTGGGTATCCCATATTCGGTTCCGACCTCCCGTTCCGGATGAAACAATTTTTGGTTGACCTCCCTGCCTTGCCCATACCCAAACCGGTATTTGTTTTTTGCACCCAATGGTTGTTCTCTGGGGATGGAACATCAGTTGCCCAGGAATTCCTGCCTTCATCCTATAGTCCGGTCAAGTGGAGTGAACATTTTTTCATGCCCAACAATATTTGTATCAGCTCCATACGACTTCCTTATACCAATGACCAGCAGAAAATCGCCCGCAAAATCCAGAAAACACAAACCCGAATTAATCCCCTGGTTCACGCAATTCTCAAAAACAAAACAAAAAAAAGAGGTTTCTCTCTGATCTCCACTTGGCTTGGACGTATGCAGAGAAAACCCTTTCGAAAGTATTTTGAACACTACCGCAACCGGATAGGAATCGATTTTGACCGCTGTATCTCATGCAACCTCTGTGTAGAGGTCTGCCCCATGGAGAATTTCTCAAAAAATCCTATCCAAACCAAAGGGACTTGCATGTATTGCTTACGGTGCTATAATTTTTCAATGTTCACAACTTAAGCCCAGCCCTCCCAAATTCTCAAGAATTAGACTTGTTATTATGATGGTATGAAGTCATT